>CAURES010000032.1:0-16047 GCA_963523725.1 uncultured Streptococcus sp. | reverse complement strand
TTCTAGTTCCCAATGTTCAAAAGGGACTTCAACTGGATTACCGAACTGGAGAAGTGACTGTTACTCAGTAAAATACAAAATAAACTCCTATGTCACTTGTGGATGTAGGAGTTCTTTTTTGGACAATTTAAGTATAACTAGAATAGACACTGAGAAAAAATAATATGTACTGAGCTAATTTTTGTGATATAATAAAGGATAAGATACTATTTTAGGAGAAGAACTATGGAAGACCCAAGTAGTCAGAATTTGTTGCTACAATTTGTTTTATTGTTTATCTTGACGGTGTTAAATGCCTTTTTCTCAGCCACAGAAATGGCCATGGTTTCACTTAACCGTGCGCGGGTTGAACAAAAGGCAGAAGAAGGAGATAGACGCTATATCCGTCTGCTGAAGGTACTAGAAAATCCTAATCACTTTTTATCAACTATTCAAGTAGGGATTACCCTGATTACGATCTTATCAGGGGCGAGTTTGGCAGAAACTCTGGGACGAGAAATTGCATCTTGGCTTGGAAATGGCGAAACAGCTTATGCCGTTGCAAGTTTTCTGTCTTTAGCATTTTTGACTTATATTTCCATCGTTTTTGGGGAATTGTATCCTAAGAGAATCGCTCTTAATCTAAAGGATGCCTTGGCGATTCGTACAGCGCCAGTTATCATTGGGCTTGGGAAACTAGTTAGTCCCTTTGTTTGGCTCTTGTCTGCATCTACCAATCTCTTGAGTCGCTTGACTCCTATGACCTTTGACGATGCTGACGAAAAAATGACCCGTGATGAAATTGAGTACATGTTGACCAATAGTGAAGAAACACTAGATGCTGACGAAATTGAGATGTTACAAGGGATTTTTTCACTGGATGAATTAATGGCCAGAGAAGTCATGGTTCCTCGAACAGATGCCTTCATGGTCGATATTCAGGATGATAGTCAAACCATTATTCAAAGTATTTTAAAACAAAATTATTCTCGTATCCCTGTCTATGATGGGGATAAGGACAATGTGATTGGGATCATTCACACCAAGAGTCTCCTTAAGGCTGGCTTTGTGGACGGTTTTGACAATATTGTTTGGAAGAAAATCTTACAAGATCCACTTTTTGTTCCTGAAACTATTTTTGTGGATGACTTGTTAAAAGAATTGCGCAATACCCAAAGACAAATGGCAATCTTGCTGGATGAATACGGTGGGATGGCTGGTTTGGTGACCTTAGAAGACCTCTTAGAGGAAATCGTTGGGGAAATCGATGACGAAACAGATAAGGCTGAAATCGAAGTTCATCAAATTGGAGAAGATACTTATATTGTTCAAGGTACTATGAATCTCAATGATTTTAATGACTACTTTGATGTTGAACTGGCAAGTGATGACGTTGATACCATCGCTGGTTACTATTTGACAGGAGTTGGGACCATTCCAACGACTGAGAAACTCAGTTATGAATTGGTCAGCCAAAACAAACAACTTATCCTAACCAATGATAAAGTGAAAAATGGACGTGTTACCAAGGTAAAAGTCCAAATCACAGAAGTCGAAATAGAAGAAGAAACAGAGTAAATTAGAGGCTTTTGTCATCATGAGTGACAAAGCTTTTTTCAGTTGTTTTAAAAGGGAATAGTATCCTCGAAAAACTCAGCCCCAACCTTGCCCCAAAAGTTTTTTAAAGTTATACGTATTTATTCGAGGAAAAAGAAAAAAGCCCTTTAAATTGGGCTTTCTGTTCATTTAACACTTGATAAATCAAGTTATAGAAGGCGGTAGACGGATTTGAACCGACGATCAAGCTTTTGCAGAGCCGTGCCTTACCACTTGGCTATACCGCCTTAACGTTTATTATTATACCTTGAAAATCATTTTCAGTCAATAGTTTTTTCAGCTTTTCAGATTTTTTGTATGAATAAGCCTAAATATTCTGAAAATTCGTTTACTTTTCTTGAAATCTATGATATAATTGATGATAACCTATACTTTATTTATAAGAGGAGTAAATAAATGAAAAAAAGTCAAGTGCTTGCTGTAGCGGGAGCTACCTTATTAGCGTCAGGAGTTCTAGCTGCGTGTTCAAACACTAGTTCGAATAATGCTAAACTAGCAAAAGATTACCAATATGTTTATCAAACAGATCCAGAAACCTTGGATTATATCGTCAGCAATATCGATTCAACATCATTCGTCACAACAAATGCTGTAGATGGTTTGTTGGCTAATGATAAATATGGTAACTTGGTTCCTTCTATTGCTGAATCATGGACAGTTTCAAAAGATGGTTTGACTTATACCTATAAAATCCGTAAGGATGCTAAATGGGTTACAGCAGAGGGAGAAGAATACGCTCCTGTAACTGCTAAAGACTTCGTTACTGGTTTGAAACATGCCGTAGATGGAAAATCAAAAGGACTTTCAATCGTTAGCTCTTCTATTAAGGGATTAGAAGCCTATATCAAGGGTGAAACAAGCGATTTTTCAACCGTTGGAGTAAAAGCACTTGATGATCAAACACTAGAATATACCTTGAACCAGCCAGAAACTTTCTGGAATGATAAGACCACTAGTGGTGTTTTGATGCCGGTTAATGAAGAATTCTTAACTTCAAAAGGGGAAGGTTTTGGTGCCCCAACAGATGCTAACTCTATTCTTTATAACGGTCCATTTGTCTTAAAATCTGTAACTCCAAAATCATCTATCGAGATGGCTAAAAATGATGCTTACTGGGACAAAGAAAATGTAAAAATTGAGAACGTTAAGTTCACTTTCTGGGATGGTAAGGATCAAGATGTAATTGCCAAAGGTTTTTCTGATGGCCAATATAGCAAAGCTCGTATCTTCCCTACAAGTTCTACATATGAAAAATATGCAGCTGACTTCAAAGATAACATTTACTTTAACGAACCAGGTGCTGGTGTTGCAACTGTCAGCTTGAACTATGGCCGTACAACCTATAACCACACTGCCAAAACAAGTGATGCTCAAAAGACATCTACTCAGAAAGCATTGCTAAACAAGGAATTCCGTCAAGCCTTGAACTTTGCGGTCGATCGCAATTCTTATTCAGCTCAAACAAATGGTACTGATGGAGCTGCAGTAGCCATCCGTAATACGTTTGCACCTTATAATCTTCAAGTTGGTAAGAAAACATTTGGTGAATTGGTACAAGATAGCTTGGCTAAGACAAATTCTTCTACTTGGTCAAACGTGTCTCTAGCAGATTCTCAAAATGGACTTTACAATGAAGAAAAAGCGAAAGAAGTCTTTGCTAAAGCAAAATCAAGCCTAAAAGCTGAAGGTGTTGAATTCCCAATCCACTTGGATGCCTTGGTTATCCAAGAATCAACAGCGGTTGTAAACCGTGTTCAATCATTGAAACAATCAATTGAAAAAGTATTGGGTTCAGATAATGTTGTTGTAGACTTACAACAAATGACTCAAGCAGAAGCTTTACCAATTTCATTTAGCGCTCCAACAGCTAAAGAGCAAGACTGGGATATCCATACCTTGCTAGGATGGAATCCTGACTATCAAGATCCTTCTACTTTCTTGGATCAATTCGTCCTTAAGGGAGGAAGTACTCGTCTTTACCTTGGTATTGACCAAAACACAGATGCATCAGTAGTAAGCAAACTTGGTTTAGCTGACTATGGAAAATTACTTGATGACGCAAACAGCGAAAACCAAGATGTTCAAAAACGTTATGAAAAATACGCGGTAGCACAAGCTTGGTTGACTGACAATGCTTTGACAATTCCAGTAATGGCTTCTCCTAAAGAAACAGCCGTTTCATATGTTTCAAAAGTTCTACCATTTAGCTCTTCATATTCTGTAGCCGGCCTTAAAGGTGAAAATTCAGGCTACTTGAAGTACACTGAAGTTGGTGAAAAAGCAATCACCAAAGAAGAGTATGAAAAAGCTCGTGAAAAATGGTTGAAAGAAAAGACTGAGTCAAACGAGAAAGCTCAAAAAGAATTGGCAAGTCATGTGAAGTAAATAATTTTCAATAGAACTTTCTCTCCATGAGGAGAAGGTTCTTTTGGGATTTTTAAAGGAAATGATATGAAAAAATATATTTTTATGCGTGTTTTGCGGTCATTGGTTTCTATCTTCTTAGTAACAACCTTGACTTACACGATTATCTATACAATGGTTCCTCGAAAATTGATTTTCAAACAGGATACCAACTATAACAAGATTGCGACAACTGCTGATAAACGTGATAACTATGAGAATACTGTTTATGAGCGTATGGGCTATATCGAGTACTACGATACCAAAGAGTTGCAAGAAAAAGCTAGCCAGATGGATGCTTCTGTAACAGTTGAAGCTAATGACACCAACAAGGCTATCTATGAAAAATACATCAAACAAATCGGTCATGGTTGGACCTTGGGAGAATTTACTGAAAGTGGCCAATTCTACGCTACTCGTGAAATCCCAATTTTTGAACGTGTTTTTCACTTCTATGCTAACTTGATTGACATTGACCATACTAATAAAATTCAAGACCCTGAAAATCCAGACTTGAAACGTTACCTTCGTTTTGAAAATGATCCAGCTATCGGATGGTCATTGGTCGGTTCAGGAACTAAACACAAATATCTCTTGTACTTCAACAGTCAGTTCCCATTTGTGCATCAAAACTTTGTGAACATTAATTTAGGTGACTCTTATCCAACCTATGCTAATAGCCCTGTTTTACAGGTTATTACTCAAGGACAAGGACAAACAAAAACATCTCAAGTTCAGTTCCCAACAGGTAAGAAAACTTCTTCTGTAAATATTTACTCAAGAACCTACAAATCACCTAGTCAGGCTGATTCTCGTGAAGTAGCCAACTACGGAAAAGATGATCCTTATACAGCCACTGAAAGTAACTACCAATATCCTTCTATGATTGCCAGCTCTGCTGTTGTTGGATTGATTGGTTTGGTGATTTCTTATGCGATTGCTGTGCCACTTGGTTCAGCAATGGCTCGCTTCAAGAACACTTGGATTGATAGCTTCTCAACAGGAGCTTTGACCTTCTTGATGGCTCTTCCAACAATTGCCTTGGTTTACATCGTTCGTTTGGCTGGTTCTTCAATTGGCTTACCAGATTCATTCCCTATCTTGGGTGCTGGAGATTGGCGTTCGTATGTTTTACCAGCAGTTATCCTTGGTTTGTTGGGTGCTCCTGGTACAGCTATTTGGATTCGTCGTTACATGATTGACTTGCAGTCACAGGACTTTGTTCGTTTTGCTCGTGCAAAAGGTTTGTCTGAAAAAGAAATTTCAAACAAACACATCTTTAAAAATGCCATGGTTCCACTGGTTTCAGGAATTCCTGGTGCTGTTATCGGGGTTATCGGTGGTGCAACCCTTACTGAGACAGTCTTCGCTTTCCCAGGTATGGGTAAAATGTTGATTGACTCTGTAAAAGCATCTAATAACTCTATGGTCGTTGGTCTTGTCTTCATCTTTACATGTATTTCTATCTTCTCACTTCTTTTGGGAGATATTTGGATGACGATTATTGACCCACGTATTAAATTGACTGAGAAAGGAGGCAAATAATGTCTACAATCGATAAAGAAAAATTTCAGTTTGTAAAACGTGACGATTTTGCCTCTGAAGCCATTGATGCGCCAGCTTATTCATACTGGGGTTCAGTGTTTAGACAATTTATGAAGAAAAAATCAACTGTAGTCATGTTGGGAATCTTGGTAGCTATCATTTTGATGAGTTTCATCTACCCAATGTTTTCTAAGTTTGATTTCAATGATGTCAGCAAGGTAAACGACTTTAGTGCTCGTTATATCAAGCCAAATGCTGAGCATTGGTTCGGTACAGACAGTAACGGTAAATCTCTCTTTGACGGTGTCTGGTTCGGAGCTCGTAACTCTATCCTCATTTCTGTGATTGCGACAGTGATTAACTTGGTTATCGGTGTCTTTGTCGGTGGTATTTGGGGAATTTCAAAATCAGTTGACCGCGTGATGATGGAAGTTTATAACGTCATCTCAAACATCCCATCTCTTTTGATTGTTATTGTCTTGACTTACTCAATCGGAGCTGGATTCTGGAATCTGATTTTTGCCATGAGTGTAACAACATGGATCGGGATTGCCTTCATGATCCGTGTGCAAATCTTGCGTTATCGTGACTTGGAATACAACTTGGCGTCACGTACTTTGGGAACACCAACCTTGAAGATTGTTGCCAAAAATATCATGCCTCAATTGGTATCTGTTATTGTGACAACCATGACTCAAATGCTTCCAAGCTTTATCTCATACGAAGCCTTCTTGTCATTCTTCGGTCTTGGATTACCAATTACAGTGCCAAGTTTGGGTCGTTTGATTTCAGATTATTCACAAAACGTAACAACCAATGCTTACTTGTTCTGGATTCCATTGACAACTCTTGTCTTGGTATCCTTGTCCCTTTTCGTAGTTGGTCAAAACTTAGCGGATGCTAGTGATCCACGTACACATAGATAGGAGTAGAAATGACAAAAGAAAAAAATGTAATTTTGACTGCTCGCGATATTGTCGTGGAATTTGACGTTCGTGACAAAGTATTGACAGCCATTCGCGGCGTTTCCCTTGAACTAGTTGAAGGTGAAGTATTGGCCTTGGTAGGTGAGTCAGGATCAGGAAAATCTGTTTTGACAAAAACTTTCACAGGTATGCTTGAAGAAAATGGTCGCATTGCCCAAGGTAGTATTGACTACCGTGGTCAAGATTTGACAGCCTTGTCTTCTCACAAGGATTGGGAACAAATTCGTGGTGCTAAGATTGCGACTATCTTCCAGGATCCAATGACTAGTTTGGACCCAATTAAAACAATTGGTAGTCAGATTACAGAAGTTATTGTAAAACACCAAGGAAAAACAGCTAAAGAAGCGAAAGAATTGGCCATTGACTACATGAATAAGGTTGGGATTCCAGATGCAGATAGACGTTTTGATGAATACCCATTCCAATATTCTGGAGGAATGCGTCAACGTATCGTTATTGCTATTGCCCTTGCCTGCCGACCTGATGTCTTGATCTGTGATGAGCCAACGACTGCCTTGGATGTGACCATCCAAGCTCAGATTATTGATTTGCTGAAATCCTTGCAAAACGAGTACCATTTCACAACAATCTTTATCACTCACGACCTTGGTGTGGTAGCAAGTATTGCGGATAAGGTAGCGGTTATGTATGCAGGAGAAATCGTTGAGTATGGAACTGTTGAGGAAGTCTTCTATGACCCTCGCCATCCATATACATGGAGTCTCTTGTCTAGCTTGCCTCAGCTTGCTGATGATAAAGGGGATCTTTACTCAATCCCAGGAACACCTCCGTCACTTTATACTGACCTGAAAGGGGATGCCTTTGCCTTGCGTTCTGACTATGCAATGCAGATTGACTTCGAACAAAAGGCTCCTCAATTCTCAGTATCAGAGACGCATTGGGCTAAAACTTGGCTTCTTCATGAGGATGCTCCAAAAGTAGAAAAACCAGCTGTGATTGCAAATCTTCACGATAAGATCCGTGATAAAATGGGATTTGCCCATCTGGCAGACTAGGAGGAAGGAAATGTCTGAAAAATTAGTAGAAATCAAAGATTTAGAAATTTCCTTCGGTGAAGGAAGTAAGAAGTTTGTTGCGGTTAAAAATGCTAACTTCTTTATCAACAAGGGAGAAACGTTCTCGCTTGTTGGTGAGTCAGGAAGTGGGAAAACAACTATTGGTCGTGCCATTATTGGTCTAAATGACACAAGTAATGGTGATATCATTTTTGATGGTCAAAAGATTAATGGTAAGAAATCTCGTGAACAAGCTGCGGAATTGATTCGTCGTATCCAGATGATTTTCCAAGACCCTGCCGCAAGTTTGAATGAACGTGCCACTGTTGATTATATTATTTCTGAAGGTCTTTACAATCATCATCTGTTCAAGGATGAAGAAGAACGTAAAGAGAAAGTTAAAAATATTATCCGTGAAGTAGGTCTTCTTGCTGAGCACTTGACTCGTTACCCTCATGAATTCTCAGGTGGTCAACGTCAACGTATCGGTATTGCCCGTGCCTTGGTCATGCAACCAGACTTTGTTATTGCGGATGAGCCCATTTCAGCCTTGGACGTTTCTGTGCGTGCTCAAGTCTTGAACTTGCTCAAAAAATTCCAAAAAGAACTTGGTTTGACCTATCTCTTCATCGCCCATGACTTGTCGGTTGTTCGCTTTATTTCAGATCGTATCGCAGTTATTTACAAGGGTGTTATTGTAGAGGTTGCTGAAACAGAAGAATTGTTTAACAATCCAATCCACCCATATACTCAAGCCTTGCTTTCAGCGGTTCCAATTCCAGATCCAATCTTGGAACGTAAGAAGGTCTTGAAGGTTTACGACCCAAGTCAACACGACTATGAGACTGATAAACCATCCATGGTTGAAATCCGTCCAGGTCACTATGTTTGGGCTAACCATGCCGAATTGGCGCGTTACCAACAAGGATTAAACTAATAATGGTTTTATAATTTCCATAAAAATTGATGTGGAAATTATAAACCTTTTTTTGTTGGACTGATTTGAAAAGCTTTGAAAGCTTCCTGAAAGAATTTTCGAAAGAAATAGAATTCTTAGAAAATCATTGAATTATAGTGAGATGAAATAAAATCTGAACAACTAGATTAGGAAAGTCAAATTAATTTCTAGAAAAGTTTTAGAAGTCGCGACGTATTACTCTAGCTTCAATCTACTATAGTCTAATACTCTTCGAAAATCTCTTCAAACCACGTCAGCTCTATCTGCCACCTCAAAACAGTGTTTTGAGCAACCTGCGGCTAGCTTCCTAGTTTGCTTTTTGATTTTCATTGAGTCTAATATTTACAATGTAAAAAACTCTAGCTATCAGTTCATTGATAGTTAGAGTTTTTTCTATTCATATGATTTAAGGAGTTTAAATAAAGCTTCTATTTCTGATGACGGTGTAGCTGATTTAAGGTAAGCGTAATAAACTGTAAAAGTTATCTTGTCCTTCGGTATAAGAGGAATTTTTATTAAATCATCATCTTCATCAGAAAGTGCGATATCAGCCAGTAAACTAAGGCCAATCCCTTTTTTTAAAAGTTCTTTAAGAATGACAATGTCATCAGTCTTAAAGAATATTTCTGCCTTGTTCTGATACTTTTGATTAAGTGTTTCAAAAGCTTTCAGGTGAACAAAGTGTTCGTCTAAGAGTATAAAGGATTGATCTGTTAATTCTTCAAAAGCGAGGGAAGGAGCAGTGGTAAAAGGATGGTTCTTAGATAAAACGACATACAGTTCTTTATGAAATAGCTCGTGTGACTCTATTAAAGGATAGTTGAGAGGTTCAATCAAACCGAGTAGGCTTGCATCAAGGTCTCCTTTGACGAGAAGGTTTAATAGCTCCACGGAGCCACCGCGGATAGGGCGTACCTTTTTTAAAAAATCGAATTTATCTTTTTCGTTTAAGGCAGCAAAGAGATACTGAATGATAATAGGAGGGAATCCTACAGTAGAGTATTGTGCCAAGGAGCGATTAATTTCTTTGCGAGTAGAAATGACCTCAGGTAAAATCAGTTCTGTATGCTTTAGAAGGATTTGTCCTTGAAGAGTTAGCTTGAAGGAACGATGCGAGGGGTCATGGTGAATCAATTTGCAGTTAAAGGATTCCTCTAAGCGCTTGATAGCATAAGAAATAGATGGTTGGCTGACTTTATGTTGTTTTGCTACTTCCGTATAGGATTGAAGCTGGCAGAGATCATAAAAATATTGTAGATCTTTTAAATTCATATGGGTTCACTTTCATTAGTTGGAGAAGGAAAATAAGTGGAAAACAGCAGATAAATAATTTTTATCCGTATCCTACAATTTGACTATACGAGTATTCACCAGTTAAAATGTAAGTGAGTCAGGGATCTCAAAGATTATCTAAGATACTCTCAAAAATGACCAACATCTTTTCTCGTTTATCAATAGGGAGCTGTTTAATCTTCATGTTGATTCTTTTGAGTGAAAGATTGTCACTCTTATCAGAGGTTGATTCAAGGCTATCAAAATTGAAAAATTCCTCTGGGGTAATTTCTAGGGCGTCAATCACTTTTTCAAGACTGTGAATGGTCAGATTCACATTTTGGTTTTCAAGTTGATTGATATACTTAAGCCCGAGTCCTGCTTGTTCCGAAAGTTCTTCCTGGCTCATTTTATTCTGTGTTCGAAAATATTTCACTTTTTGGGAAATATATTGTTGTAAATAATTTTTAGTTGTCATATAAATAGAATACAAGTTTTATATGACAAAAAACACCTTAAAAAATACAAAGTATTACATAACATACCTAGATGATATTTATTTTAATTAGGATTGTCAATTTGTATGATTGGTTTATTTTACTCGAAACTTTTAGTAAAGAGAGATCATCGAGAGTTTGATGAGTTCAGAAATTTATAACATATGCGTATACAATTGTATTATTTAAACAACAACGTTTTACGAACAATTCGTTTCATGTGGTATAATATAAGTAAAAAGGAGCTTGCACTATGACTGCACATGATATTTTAAACAATCCTTTCCTCAATAAAGGTACTGCCTTTACCTTAGAGGAGCGAAAGGAACTAGGCCTTATTGGTTTACTGCCACCGTATGTTCAAACGATTGAAGAACAAGCGGCGCAAACTTATGCACAAATGCAAACAAAAGCCAATGATTTGGAAAAGCGTCTTTTCCTAATGGAAATTTTTAATACCAACCGGACTCTTTTCTATTACCTCTTTTCTCAACATTTGGAGGAATTCAATCCAATTGTATACGATCCAAGCATTGCAGATACCATTGAAGGCTATAGTGATCTCTTTGTAGATCCACAATATGCGGGATATCTTGATATCAATCATCCTGAAAATATTGAAGCCACTTTGAAAAATGCTGCTGGGGATCGCGAGATTCGTCTCATTGTTGTAACAGATGCAGAAGGAATCCTTGGAATCGGTGACTGGGGAACAAATGGTGTCGATATTTCTGTTGGGAAATTGATGGTCTATACGGCTGCTGCTGGAATCGATCCTTCGATGGTCCTTCCTTTAGTTATTGATGCAGGGACTAACCGTGAAGAACTTCGTAACAATCCTAATTACTTAGGGAATCGTCACGAACGGGTTCGCGGTGATCGTTACTACGACTTTATTGACCAATTTGTTCAAACAGCAGAACGTCTCTTTCCTAAACTCTACCTTCACTGGGAAGACTTCGGCCGCTTGAATGCTGCCAATATTCTTGAAAAATACCGGAAACAAATTCCGACCTTTAATGATGATATTCAAGGTACAGGAATCGTTACCTTGGGTGGTATCTTTGGTTCGCTGGATATTAGTGGTGAAAAATTAACAGATCAAGTTTATCTCTGCTATGGTGGTGGTACTGCGGGTGCAGGAATTGCCTCTCGTGTTCTTCGTGAAATGGTAAGTGAAGGTCTTTCTGAAGAAGAAGCTTATAAACGTTTCTTTATGGTTGATAAACAAGGCCTTCTCTTTGATGACATGGATGACCTAACTCCTGAACAAAAACCGTTTGCTAAGAAACGTGCTGACTTTAGTAACGCAGACAAGTTGACTGACTTGCTTGAAGTAGTGAAGACTGTGAAGCCAACCATTCTTGTAGGAACTTCAACTCAACCTAATACCTTCACTAAAGAAATAGTAGAAGCTATGTGTGAAAACACAGAACGTCCGATGATTTTCCCTTTGTCAAATCCAACCAAACTAGCAGAAGCTAGTGCCAAAGATTTGATTGAATGGTCAGATGGCAAAGCTTTTGTCGCAACAGGAATTCCTGCTGATACAGTTTCTTATAAAGGTGTCGACTATGTGATTGGTCAAGCCAATAATGCCTTGATTTACCCAGGTCTTGGTCTAGGTATGCTGGCTTCTGAAGCAAGTCTTTTGACTGATGAAATGATTGGAGCAGCAGCTCATTCATTGAGTGGTATTGTCAATCCAGGCCAACCAGGAGCTCCTGTCTTGCCACCATTCAAGTATGTAGCAGATGTTTCTATTAAAGTAGCAGAAGCAGTCGCTAAAAAAGCACAAGAGCAAGGTCTTGCACGCGCTAAGGAAACAGATATGGCCAAAGCAGTTCGTGATTTGAAGTGGTATCCAGAGTATAAATAATTCATTTCTGTTGCCTATCCTCGGGATACTTGGCTTATTTTGGATATGTTAGCAATCTACAGAGTTGATAACCGAAAAGTAAAGAGATTGTCGTATTGACTATTGGTGTTAAACAGTATAAAATAACTGTCGATTTTTTGTCCGACTGCTAATAGTCAGTTTAATACTATACTAAAATCAAAACGCATTATATAATAGTGATATGAAATCAACCAAGGAAGAAATACAAGCCATCAAAACACTTTTAAAAGACTCTAATACAACTAAATACCATAAAAGTCTTCAAATCGTTCTATTTTGTCTAATGGGCAAATCTTTGAAATTATCCTAAAAGAATTGAAAGAATTATGAAAGAATTTTCGAAAAATTTTAAAAAATTCTGAAATATTCTTGACAGGTGATGAAAAAGGTGGTAAGATAGGAAACATCAAAAAAGAAAGCAGAAAAAGAAATGAATAAGAGACAAGCTGTAACAATGAATCAAAACTTTTACTTTAGCTACTTTAGATAGTGTTTGTAGACATGTCACCATGGATGCAAACAGTTCAAGCAATTTGTTTGTATCTATGTGGCTAAGATTTTTGATTGTGGTCCATATAGATGAATATCTAAATGGACTAGCAAAGTTATAACTTGTTAGATTATTTCAAGCATCCGTTTAGATATTATCTAGGCGGTTTTTTGTTTTATACTCTTCGAAAATCAAATTCAAACCACGTCAACGTCGCCTTGCCGTACTCAAGTACAGCCTGCGGCTAGTTTCCTAGTTTGCTCTTTGGTTTTCATTGAGTATTATCTTTTCTGAGAAGGAGTTTCATTATGAAAGTTGTTCGAAAATTACTAGCACCCCTCTTGGTAGTGGGGATTCTCTTGATCTCTCTGATTAGTTTGCATCAGTTGAAGGCAGATAAGAAAAAAGATGTTTTTCGTATCGGTATTTCGCAGTTTATTACCCATCAGTCCTTAGATGCAACTAGAGAAGGATTTGTGGATGAGCTGGCCAAACAAGGCTATGTTGAGGGGGAAAATATTGAGATTGATTTGCAAAATGCACAGGGAGAACAACGAAATCTTAAAACGATTTCCCAGCAACTAGCAGAATCTAGTGATGTCGTTCTAGCTATCGCAACGCCTTCTGCTCAGAGCTTGGCCAATACAACACAAACGACACCTGTTATCTTTTCAGCGGTAACAGATCCTGTCAGTGCCAAGTTGGTTGAGTCAAGAGAGCATCCTGGGGGCAATGTAACTGGGACAAGCGATCAGTCATCAGATGCCATTTCAACCCAAATCAATTTGATAAAGAAAGTGTTGCCAAAAGCTAAAACGATTGGAATCCTCTATACTCAGAGTGAGCCCAATTCAGTTGTCCAAAAGGATGAAGCTAAGCGCCTTTTGGAAGAAAAAGGCTTTACCGTTGTTGAAAAAACAATCTTGGACAGTAACAACGTCAAGGCGGCAGCAGAGAGCTTGATGGCAGAGGTGGATATGGTTTTTGTACCAACGGATAATATCATTTCGTCAACCATGGAAACAGTCAAGCAGGTTTCTATTAAACACAAGGTTCCAGTATTTGGTGGTTCAACAGAAATGATTGCTGTTGGTGGCTTGTATAACTACGGAACCAATTATGAAGAATTGGGAAGACAGACAGCAAGAATGCTGGTTCGTGTCTTAAAAGGTGAGAAGCCAGAAAATATAGCAGTTGAGTTGCCTGAAAAACTGGAATTGCATACCAATAAAGAAATGGCAGATGCACTAGGAATTGATATTAGTAAGTTAGAAGGCAAGGAATAAGGAGGTTTGAGATGAATTTTGTATTATCTAGTTTATCAGAAGGTTTGCTATGGTCGATTATGGCTATTGGGGTCTACTTGACTTTCCGTATTTTGGATATTGCGGATATGACTGCTGAAGGAGCCTTTCCACTGGGGGCGGCTGTCGTCGTATCTCAGATACAGGCAGGGACAAATCCTTGGATTGCGACCTTACTTGCTTTGCTGGCAGGTATGGTAGCAGGTCTTGTATCAGGAATGCTCCACACCAAGATGAAAATTCCAGCTCTCTTGACAGGGATTGTGACCTTGACAGGGCTTTATTCAATCAATATTAAAATCATGGGAAGTGTGCCCAATCTTTCCTTGGGAGATTCTTCGACTGTCTTTAAACAGTTGGCGAGCTTGGGACTGACAAATGAAGAAGCTGTTTTCTCATTCAGTTTGGCCTGTCTCTTACTTGTTTGTTTGGTCTTGACTCTTTTGATGAAAACAGAGATTGGCTTGGTCTTGCGTTCGACTGGGGACAATATTCCGATGAGTGAGGCCAATGGGGTCAATGTAGACACCATGAAGATTGTTGGTTACATGATTTCAAACGGCTTGATTGCCCTATGTGGTTCCTTGTTTGCCCAAAATGATGGATTTTCAGATGTGACTTCTGGGACAGGAACCATTGTTGTTGGTTTGAGTGCGGTGATTATTGCGGAAGTCTTGATTCACGACTTGACCATTGGAGGTCGCTTGTTATCCATCGGAATTGGTGCTATTGTTTACCGTTTGATTATTTTAAATATCTATGAAATTCCAAATCTAGATCAAAACCTGGTTCGTCTCTTTAATGCAATCTTGCTCGCCTTAGTTTTATTTGCACCAGAATTGCAAAAGAGATTAAAGATTCGTGGTCTGAAATTGAGAAATGAATAGGAGGAGAAAGTTATGGCAAGTTTGTTAACACTTGAAAATATTCACAAAACATTTGAAGCAGGGACGGTCAATGAGAACCATGTCCTCAAAGGATTAGATTTAGAGGTTGAAGAGGGAGATTTTATCTCTGTGATTGGTGGAAATGGAGCAGGGAAATCCACTTTGATGAATATCTTGGCTGGCAATCTATCGGTGGACGAAGGGGACCTTTTATTGGCAGGCAAATCCATTAAAAATCTGAGTGTAAGAAAGAGAGCCAAGGATATCGCCCGTGTTTTTCAAGATCCTAAGATGGGAACAGCTTCTCGTTTGACGATTGAGGAGAATATGGCTATTGCCTTGAGACGCGGACAGAAGAGAGGACTTGGCTGGGGCGTGAAGGAGAAGGACAGAATCCAGTTCCAAGAGGCCTTGAAGGAGTTGAATATTGGTCTTGAAAACCGCTTAAAAGTAGATACCCAATATCTCTCAGGAGGCCAAAGACAGGCCTTGACCCTAGTCATGGCAGCTCTGGTAAAACCCAAACTTTTGCTTTTGGATGAACATACTGCGGCACTTGACCCGAAAACGAGTCAAATGGTGATGGATTTGACGCAAAAGATTGTGGAACACCATCAGTTGACGACTTTGATGATTACCCACGATATGAACCATGCGATTGAGTATGGTAATCGTCTCATTATGCTCTATCAGGGTAAGATAGTGGTGGATGTCAAAGGAGAAGAGAAAAAGCATCTGACAGTTGAAGACCTCATGCATCTCTTCCAGAAAAATAGTGGCCAAAGTCTAGTCAGTGATGAGTTGGTTTTGGGATAAAGAAAAAGGCTGAGAACTAGTGTCTCAGTTTTTTATTAGTATAAATGGATAGGCAGAAATATGAAATTAATACTCTTCGAAAATCTTTTCAAACCGTGTCAGATCTATCTGCAACCTCAAAACAGTGCTTTGAGCAACCTGTGGCTAGCTTCCTAGTTTGCTCTTTGATTTTCATTGAGTATAAACTCAGTAAAGAGCCCTCTTTCGCAGAAAAGCAGGGTTCTTTTTGCTGTCTATTCCATCTCTGAAAGCGTAAAACAAACTAGTCAGGGTGGCTAGTTTGTGGTATAATGAAAGGGACTCAAAAAGAAACAGGAGAAATATGATGGATTTACTTTTAGCAATTGTATTGATTGTGCTAGCTTTTCTAGGAGGAG
>CAURES010000031.1:0-16135 GCA_963523725.1 uncultured Streptococcus sp. | reverse complement strand
GATACATCAAAAGTAGGTTTATTTTCCTCCTCCTTTTTCTCCTCTATTTTCTTGAATACAGGTTTTATAACGGTATCTTTTGATAGATTAATAACATAGCCAGCATCTTTTTTCCCTTCGACACCAGAAATTTCCCAGCCATCAAATTGATATCCTTTTTCTAATTCACCCTCATAGACAGGTAAAATGAAATCTTCTTCCGACACTATCGTTGAACTTATTTCTTTTCCATTTTGAATGGTCACAGTTACCATCTGAGGTTTTAGTTCGCTCACCTCTCCCGTATCTTTGTTTAAAATGAATTCTTTTACGGTTGTATTTCTTGCAAAATCTTTTACAACAATCTTAATGTTTAGTGTCTTATCTGTTAGTTGTTTAATATCATCAAATGATTTATATTCTTTTCCATTTACATAAATATGTTTGTCTTGAATCTCACCATCGAATCCATTATTTCTTTTATCATTGATGTTAAAGACTACAGATTTGCCATCAGCATATTCAATACTAGTATTTCCCTTAGGATCAATGTTTACTTCGGGTTTGACATTATCATATAAAAATTGATAGTGTACTCCAACCGCTTTCGCATTCAAATCGCTATAGCCAGTTTTAAGATAAACATTTCCATCCATATCTGTTACCTTATCTGGGAATCCGTTTGCTTTATAGTCTTTCATTCCCCAGTCCATGATGTCACCGTCTTTAACATTAAGCTTAACGTTAAAATCTCTAGTGTTATCAATGTGTAAATCTCCGTAGATTAAATAATTATCTACAACAGATTCATTAACTCTCAACTCCCAGTTAAAACCACCCTTATCAGAAATCTTACCTCTTAAATAAAATTCTGGATTTCGTACATAAATTTTATTAGATTTAGATGGATTAAAGTAGTTCTTGTCCATTGAAAGGTTTACTGGTTTTGCATCAATAAATAACGTAGAGCCATCTTCTTTTATAGCTTCTACATTGGACTTATCCTCTCCTGTGTACTCTTTACCATCCTTACCAAATAATACAAGTTTAGAAGGATCTGTTACAAGATTTCCATCTTTATCGATTGCCTCCCCTTTATCGTTCATTTTAAATCTAAACACTTGATACCTTACAATGTTAAAGCCGTCCAAAGCCGACATTAATACTGATTGAGTACTTCTTCCATCTTCAACATTTCTACTATCAGCATAAATTATTTTTTCTGAAAGGACTCTTAGATTAGGATTGGCCTTTTGTATTTTTGCTATATCTTCCTTGCTATAGACTCCATTTCCTTCTAACATATCCGTTTTTCCAGGATTATAGGTAGTCACTTTTAGTGCATAGCCTTTTCTCAGAATGATATTATCCTTTAATAGATATTGTTGTTTTTCTGAATCAGAATAGATTTTACCAGATTCCATGTCCGTTAAATTGTTTGGTTTGTTTTTTGAAAGATCGCCTTCTCCTAATTCTATTACATTCCCATAACTTGATGCATACGGATATTCTGTCTTAGTTTCCTTATTTTTTTCAGGCATTCTAATTTTAGTTTCAGCTTTTATCTGATCATCATCTTTAACAAAGAATCTCATATCTCCTGCAAAAGCTAATCCATCCACAATATCATTAATATTAGCGTATAAATCAAATGTCATCGTTTTTGAGTGGGAATCATACTTGGTCGTTTTGATTTCTATAGATTTATAATTATTTCCATAATATACCTTGGCATTTTTAGAAACATTACTTATCTTTCCAAGAATTTCAAAGTGTCCATTTTTAGACGGGCTTAGAACACCATAAATTTTTGATTTTATTTCGTCAAGTTTTTCAGTTTCATATTCTAAGGCACTACCATCGTCATAAGCAATGATATTTCCCTTATCATCGTATTTATAATCGTATTCTTCTGTCCTCTTACCAGTTTCACTTGTAAAGTCATCAACTTCTCTAAATTTCTTTTTAATGAGTTTCTTCAAGTCTTTACTTTCAAACTCTCTAATTGTTGAAATAGTTTTATGAATAGTCAAGCTAGATTTTTCTTCGATAGACTCTTCATTGTCTTGATGATGTTCTACTTCAGTTGTATCTTTTTTAAGACTATCCTCTTTTCTATTTTCTAAATTTTTAAATTTAGATTCGGAAATCTCGCCAAGCTTTTGGTATTTAGATGAATCTTGATCAGGATCTACTAGATAATAGGAAATCATCCCCTTTTCATCAGCATGATCAGCAAATTTAATTCTATGAATCTTTGTAAAATTGCTAGATCCATCTAATGCAATGACTTCAATGATTTTTCCTCTTAAATCTCCCGCACCATTAATTTCATAAATGGTATTTCCGTCTTTGTCAAGTTTCCTATTTCTTCCTTGACCCTCACCTGCATAAGTTACTTCAAGATTTTTCTCAACCTCTCCGTCTTCATTAACAAGAGCGGCGCCAGCATACCAAACTTCGTTTGCAATCTCATCAAATTTTTCAGGATGTTCTTTTTGATCTCTCGCAAATAGCGTTTCATTCTTATACTGATCTTTTACCTTATGATAAGTATCCTTTGTAATCAACTTAATTTTTTCAGGATTTGAAAAATCAACCGAAACAATCTTAGGGGCTGTGTTATCAATTTTTACTGGAATATAGGAAACCTGCCATGGATAATCTTTAGTTAATCTATATTTAAATTTATAGAAATATTGACCTTCCGCAATCGGTTCAAATTGACCTCTTATCTTAGTAGCAGGATCTTGGTTATCCTTACTCTCTGGTGCATTTTCTTCTCTACCTCTAGGGTTATAGATGAGTCCATCCCACTTCAAGTCACCCCAAACTTTTAGTTTAGAAGATTTGATTCCCTTTGCATCATTTCTCTTAGAGTTTAAAATTCCTTTAATAAAGTGTTCTCTCGAAATGACTTTTAAGTCTCTTTGATTTTCTCCCTCTTTATTTGTATTTACTATTGAAATCAATCCTTCTTCTGCACTTCTTAATACAAGTGGAGAAGGTGTTAATCCTCTCTCAAGTTGAGCATCTTGAGGATTTCCATTTGAATCTAAAGGATAAATTTTAGCAATATTAGAACCACTTGATGATGGTGCGTTGATCCCTTCGTTATTGAAAGCAAATAATTCTGGATTTTGATCTAGAGATGTTGTATTTTTATCTTTTCTATTTTGTATAACTCCTGCTGGATTAAATTTATCTATACCATGCTCTCCACCAATTCCCTTATTTAAGGTTCCTGGAATTTTTGGTTTACCATCATCATCATAACCTTCCATTGTTTTTGATTTTGAACCCTCTTCCCAGGCCCATTTATCAAGGATTGGTTCCTTATTCCAATCCCCAGCAAATCCCATTAGAGGCATCGATAAAGATGGTTGGAAATTTATTTTCTTCCCGTTGGAGTTCAGAGCTTCCATTTCTTCCACTGATTCAAAATGAATAAATGATTCTACAAATTTATTTTTGTTTTTAGCCTCTCCAACGTTTAGAACCGCATTTAAATCAAAGCTAGAATTTGGGCTTATAGTGAAGGTGTCATGCTCAAATGTGATATTTGCTCCTTTGATTTTTTCTGGATGGATTTCTGGAACAATTTGCTTACCATCTGGAGATTTTTCATCTTTGTATGTTTCATCCAGTTTTAGTCTGTCAGTTAGAGAATCTGTAGTTATCGCTGATGCTGAAACTTTAAAGGTTAAAGGTCTGTTTGATGTATTATGAAGCTTAATTGTAAAGTATTTTTTATCTCCTTTTATTTCTTTAAGAGAAATCGAACCATAAGAATTTACCAAACCTTTAGAATCCTTGTTTTTGAAAGTCGCTACGACTTCATTTCTCAAAGCATTGGCAACATTAATTAGCCCTGCTCCCTGTTGTCTAGGTGATGCAAAGTATTGACTTTTTTCTTTCCAAGAAGTTGCGTCCATCATAGGCCGTGCAGTATTTTGTAGGGCAATTTTTGTAAGACTTGTAAGGTCTATTTTGTCATCTCCCTTAAGATTTTTCAAGGCAGGTCTTTCAAGCATTTCCTTTAACTTTGGTCTAATCAAAACAGTAGAAGCTGCCACGATTGGAGTTGCCATACTAGTCCCTGACATATAACCATAAGTTGATTTCCCATTAATGACATTGAGAGTAGATTTAATATTTTTACCTGGTGCTGAGACATCAGGCTTTAAAAGCAAATCTGTTCTCGGTCCCCAAGATGTGGATCCTGCTGGAACTATGATATCTTCTTTATACAATTCTTTGTCTGTGTCAGGTGCAAACTTAAAGTCAATCTCTTTTTCGTCACCTACATTCGGTTTATTAGAATTATAGCTTGCCATATCAATTGGATAGTATCGCTCCAATTTATCTTTGAAATCTTCCTTACTATTTCTTTTTACCTCAGTTTTTTTATCAGGATTAATCATGTTCCATAACTTTACACCATCATCTCCTGAAATTGAAAAAACTTGACTAGTAGTTCCTTCATCCTCCTCATATCCCATAGCTGGAAGCTCTGTCCAATTATCTCTATTGTAGTAATTTACAGTATTTACAACCATAATGCCACGTGCGCCCTTATCCGTAGCTCGTTTAAAAGCATCTTTTAAATCCTTGGTATAAATTCTATCCATTACTGCAATTTTGCCCTTAAGATCCAATCCTATCAAATCTTGATCTTGACCTTTGCCTATATATACAAATTTCAATTTATCAGGAGCTTTTGAACCGTCTTCATTTGTTGTGATTTTATTCTTATCGAAAAAGGCCCCTATATTTCTGTATTTAAAATTTTCTCCACCTATGTTGACTTTATCAAACTCAACTGTCTGATTTTTAGCAGAAGCGACCGCTATCGCATCTTCATGTGCTGCAGTTCGCGTTACATTTCCAGTATCTGTCATTTTCAGATTATTATTTGCCACTAAATCCCATGAAGAACTTGAAGCAGAAGTCGCATAGTTACCTGTAGCTACAACCATTGGAATGCCTGCTTTTCTTAATGCTCTAATAGCTTCCCAATATTTCTCACCTACAAGACCTGTTCCTGTAAAACCAGATGATACCGAAACAACATCGACATTGTGTTTAATGGAATCTTCAATAGCATGAAACATTGTTTCATCTCCTGCGAAGCCAGATCCTGCGTCAGAGTACATTTTATAAGAGAAGATCTGTGCATTAGGAGCAATTCCATCTATTCCGTTAAAGTTTTTAATATCTTTTTCAGTATCATTTCCCGCAAGAATCCCTGCAATATGCATCCCATGTGGATCAAAATAATCGCTCCCATCATCAGCTTTTTCTACAGTAATTTTACCACCATTATAATAATTGAAAGCATGAGGAATCTTATCACTCAACCAGAAATTTTTATCAGTACCTTTTAAGTCTTCTTTTTTAAATCTCATTGAGTCTTTAGCATCATCATCAATCCTCATGGCCTTATGCCTATAATCTGTCCCTGTATCGATATTTGAAATGACCATACCCCGGCCATCAAAATTTTTCCCAAATGGAGCATTGATAGATTTTAAGTAATCAATTGCCTCTTCAACTCCAATTTCCTTTCGGGCATGATTCATCATCGGTTGGACTTTTTGTGATCGTTCAACCGATGAGATACCTTCTATTAGTTTAATTTTGTCCAGATTATCTGGAGTTGTTTCTATTGCAACACCATTAAAAACCGTATCATAAGTATATAAAACTTTTGTATCCTTAAGATTGGATAATTCTTTGATTGCTTTTTCTACAGATTCTTTATCTTTAAATTCAGCAATATAGACAAGTTTATCCTCTTTTTGGGGACTTTCTGGGTCTTTACTTGCAGACGAGTCCACTTTATCTTCTTTGGATTGATTGGAATCTTCTTTGATTGTTGCTTCTTCATTGCTAGTTTTGTTATCTATCACAGATTCTTTACTAACAGCTTCTTTTTTCTCAATAACCGTTGTTTTCTTCTCTTCAGTATCCTTTGAAGTTTCTATAGCATTATGAATATCTTCAAGTTTTTCTTTGTTTTCGTTTTGTTTACCTACTACTACTGTTTCTTTATCAGATATATTTAAAGCATCTTCAGAACTAGATGTGTCTGCTAGGATTACCTCATTAGGGACATATGCTGCTAAAATAACTGCAGCTGTGGTTAATGACAATACTGTACTTTTTTTCATTTTAATTCCTTACATATTTATTTAACTTCCAATAGATAGAAAACTTTAACTTTGCTAGCCTTTGTTATAAAAAGTTTTACTAAGTATTATCTAGGAAATAGAGTAGTGCATTTATATATAATTGTTAACTCTCTGAAAATAGTATATCAATTAAAAAAATTTAAGTCAAGAAAAATTAACATGCATTAATTTATTTTTTAATACGTATTAAAAATAAGGTTAAGTCAAAAAAATTCGTAGTTAACTGGGATACATTATAAGCACATTCGCATAATCAAAAATAGTAGGAATCAAGTTGAACCACTACCAAAATCACAAAGTCAAACATCATTGATGAAATATCAGCGCTATTAAATAATATAAAAAACCGCTAAGAACTTGGCTTAACGGTTATTTTTCTACATATCTAATTTTTCAAATCTTCAGTCGTTTATCTACCTATAACCTAGGCTTTATGAGTGTCTTGCTCTAGCAACTAATACTCAATGAAAATCAAAAAACAAACTAGGAAGCTAGCCGCAGGTTGCTAAAAGCACTGCTTTTAGGTTGTTGATAGAACTGACGAAGTCAGCTCAAAACACTGTTTTGAGGTTGCAGATGGAAGCTGACGTGGTTTGAAGAGATTTTCGAAGAGTATGAGCTAAATCAGCTATTACACTTAAAGTATAGCACTCTGAGAATAGATGTCAAGGAATTTTCATCTCTATTTAAAAAAGCCTGTCATAAGACAAGGCTTTAAGTTTCTTCATCTTAGGACCCAGCACTTTCATAAGAATCCAAGCCCCTGTCCCAAAGTTTAAGGGAAATGACAAAGAAAACCAGAGAAATCAACATCAAACCTCCGACGTTAAAGATTACATCCTTGTCCTGCAAGAAATAGCTGGCAGGATAGTAGGCCGTAAAGGCAAAAGGTACAATAAAACTGATTAACCAACGAAGAAATGAATTATAAATGGAAATCGGATACTTGGCAAAATCATTAAACATATAGAAAATGTAAATCATAGCCCCTGACTGTTTGGTCCAAAAAGCGATACTAGCTGTCGCAATTTTTAAAGAAGTATAAATCAAGGTCGCAAAAGGAATACAAACTAGGAAAAGCAGGAATTTTGGAAGAGTCCAAGCAATGCTAGTTACTGTTGTCGCTAGTAAAATTCCACCGACCAAGAGTTCTCCCAAGGCATCAATCTGAAAAGTCTCAACTAGGATATGAAAAAGAGGATTGATAGGACGAGTCAAATACTTGTCAAACTCACCTTTTCTCACCAAGCGTTGCCCTAGCGCCCAGAGATTATCAAAAAAGAGATGGTCCAGTCCCTTAGGAATCAAGGAAAAGCCATAGATAAAGGCAATCTCTTGAAAGGTCCAACCTTCTAGGGATGGAATATGTTGAAAGATGACATTGAGAAACAAGAGATTCAAACCTTGGGTCAGAAAAACTCCCAGGACACCAACTACAAAATCCACCTTGTATTCCATGATTTGCTTGATGTATTGTCTAATAAAAATCAGATGCATGCGTTGATATTTTTTCATACTAACCTCCTTGAATGGTGATAAATGACTGGACTCGTTTCCAAATCAACTGAGACAAGCCCACCATCACTAAGAGCCAGAAGAACTGCAAAAGGAGTGCCTGAAGCATCTGATTAGCATCGTATTTCCCAACAATAATCATTACCGGAGTGTAAATCAAGGATGAAAAAGGCAGGAAGGACAGAATATCTGAAACAACCTTTGGAAAGAAAGCCAAGGGAATCAAACTTCCAGACATAAAAGCCACCAAGGAAGTCTTGAGGAGATTGGAACCCCATAGATTTTTAAACACAAAGGCAGAAAATCCAAAACAGATATTAAAGAAAAAGTTAATCAGATAGGCCAGCGTTAAGCTAAAAAGATAAAGGACAGTTAATCCCAGCACTTCTGCAATCCCTTGCCCAGATAAGATTTTCATCAAAACAATGACACTTAAAAATGGAAGACCAACAGAGATAAAAATCAACCACTTGGAACCAAGCTCGGTAAAGAGGTAAGAAGCCGCAAAATGCACTGGTCTCAACAAACGCATGATAATGGAACCATCCTTGACCTCCTCCCCAATCATAAAAGAAGAATCTGACCTAGTAAGAAGATTGGTCACAAAACTCATAATGATGTAGAGGGTGATATCCGCCATACTGAAGCCCTGAATTAAAGACTCCTGGGAGGAATCAAAGACTGCCTTCCAGAGATAAAAGGCTACAAAAGCCCCCATGACATCCCCAATCCGATAGAGAATAAAGTTGACTCGATAGGTAATCAACTCCTGAACACCTGCATTGATAAAGGGTTTATAACGTCTCCACAATTTGACCATCTTAGAGCTCCTTTCGGTAGAAGCGGCGGATAATATCCTCGATATCTGTATCCACCATTTTCAAATCGCGGATTTCAAAATCAGACAGGGTTTGCTTAATAATATCAGCTGATTGGTAGCGAGAACTATCAAACTCAATGTTGAGGCTATTCCCCTGTCTATCAATTGTCATATCCGAAAAGCCTTCATAGTGAGAAAGGAGATGACTTTGACCTGGTAGCAGTTCAAAGGAGAGAGTCTTCATCTTGCCAAATGTTTCCTTGAGCTGGCTCACCGTTCCATCAAAAATCTCCTGCCCCTTGTCAATCATAAAAATCCGATCACAGAGTTGCTCAATATCGCTCAAGTCGTGAGTGGTCAAGAGAATGGTGGTTTCTTCCTCCTGATTGATCTGAGTAATAGCTCGACGAATGTTATCCTTGACCGAAACGTCCAAACCAATGGTCGGCTCATCTAAAAAGAGAACCTTGGGATTGTGGAGCAAGGAAGCTGCAATATCCGCCCGCATCCGTTGACCCAGTGAAAGAGTCCGCACGGGATCCTTGATAAAGTCCTTCAAATCCAAGACTTCATTCAAAAAGTCCATGCGCTTATGAAAGAGCGAGTCTGGCACATCATAAATCTCTTTTAAGACCGTGTAGGTCTCCTGCAATGCCAAATCCCACCATAGCTGGGTGCGTTGTCCAAAAACAACCCCAATATCCTTGACATAATCTTGACGATTGTCCTGGGGAATCTTGCCATTAATCCGACAAAAACCAGATGTTGGTTTCAAAATTCCTGTCAGCATTTTAATGGTTGTCGACTTCCCAGCACCATTAGCCCCGATGAAGCCTAAAATCTGGCCTTTTGGTACTTCAAATGTTAAATCCTTGACGGCTTCAAAAGTCTGCTTTTCAGGATGAATAAAAGAACGCAAAGCCCCCTTCAATCCCGGTTCCTTAACAGTCTTCACAAAATTTTTCTGAAGATGTTCCACTTCTATCATTGCCATATCTATCTCCCTATCGCAAGGAATAGCAACATTGTATTTTTGACTACAAATATTCTAAATCCTTACTTTCTACACCTTCTACATTTTATTGCTACAGAAGGCTTTATACCAACCTATTATAGTCCAATAAAAACTAGAATGCAAGCGTTTGCTTAAAATTTGTGAAATTGAAAATTTTTCTCTTAAAGTGGTATTTTTATACTCAATGAAAATCAAAGAGCAAACTAGGAAGCTAGCCGTAGGTTGCTCAAAACACTGCTTTGAGGTTGTAGATGGAACTGACGAAGTCAGCTCAAAACACTGTTTTGAGGTTGTGGATAGAACTGACGAAGTCAGTAACCATACCTACGGCAAGGCGAAGCTGACGTGGTTTGAAGAGATTTTCGAAGAGTATTAGTCCAAAATTCTGGCTTAATAGTCTCCTTAAAACGCCAAAAAACCCACCCAATGGGCAGGTTTTATCTATATTATTCAGCTAGATTAAGCTTTACCTTCTGAACCGAATACGTCGATACGTTCTTCAACTGATGCTTGGATAGCTTTTACACCATCAGCCAAGAATTTACGTGGGTCGAAGAGTTTTTTCTTGTCGTATTCTGCTTCGTTTGCTTCGTAGTCACGAGCAAATTTACGAGTTGCGTTAGCGAATGCGATTTGGCATTCAGTGTTAACGTTAACTTTGGCAACACCAAGTTTGATAGCTGCTTGGATTTGCTCATCAGGAATACCTGAACCACCGTGCAATACGATTGGGAATCCTGGAAGAGCTTCAGTCAATTTTTGCAAGTGGTCAAGGTCAAGACCTTCCCAGTTTTCTGGGTAAGGACCGTGGATGTTACCGATACCAGCTGCCAAGAAGTCGATACCAGTTTCAACCATTGCTTTAGCGTCTTCGATTGGAGCCAATTCACCATCACCGATGATTCCGTCTTCTTCACCACCGATAGTACCAACTTCAGCTTCCACTGATACACCATTTGCATGAGCAAATTCTACAACTTTACGAGCTTTTTCAAGGTTTTCTTCAACTGGAAGGTGTGAACCATCAAACATAACTGAAGTATAACCAACTCGGATACACTCAAGTGCATCTTCATAGTGACCGTGGTCAAGGTGGATAGCTACTGGTACAGTGATACCCATTGATTCAACAAGGTTAGCGATCAAGTTGCGAGCAACTTTGTAACCACCCATGTATTTAGCAGCACCCATTGAAGTTTGGATCAAAACTGGAGCTTTTTTAGCTTCTGCTGCACGCAAGATAGCTTGAGTCCACTCAAGGTTGTTTGTGTTAAATCCACCAACTGCATAACCGTTGTCACGAGCTGCTTGGACAAATTTTTCTGCTGAAACGATTGCCATTTTATCAGGCCTCCTGTATATTTTTATGGGTCATCCCATTTACATTGTTCATTTTATCACTTTTTGACAAAAAAATCTAGTTTTTCCCGCAGTTTCGATTGAATTTCTTCTAGCTTCATCTGTGTAAACCCTTTCCCTCTCTAGTTTTGGGCGACTTTTGGAAAAACTATGAAGAAGGTCAAACGATTCTCATCCATCTCGAAACGATAAGCTAATTTTTCATGTTCCAATAGACTCTTGACCACAAAGAGTCCCATCCCAGACCCCTTGGCCTTGCGACTAGCATTATCAGAAAAAGATTGGGCTAGTTTTTCTTGTTCTTCTGGACTACAGCTATTTTCTATAAAAAGTTCCCCTTCTCTTTCTCCAATGCGAACTAAGCCACCTGGAACAGAGTGCTTAATGGCATTGCTGATGAGGTTAGACAGAATCAACTTCATAACTGATGGGTTTAGACAAGCCTGCTGATGGGACAAGCTATTATCAATCTGAAGCTCTCTTTCCTTGGCTAGCAAGGCATAATCCTTAACCAGACTTTGCGTCATCTGGTGTAAGTCAATTTGTTCCCTATCATCTCGCAATTCCTGCACAGACGAGAGAGAAAGTATCTGGAGAACGTGGTGATTGAGCTCATCCACAATCCCCAAGGCAACTCCCAGATAGTGGTCTCTATCCTTATAACGCCCGACATTTTCTTTCATGTTTTCGATCAGGATTTTCAAACTAGCCAGAGGTGTTTTCAATTCATGAGAAGCCCCTCGTAGGAATTCGACCTTCATCTTTTCCAGCTGGAGAATGGCTTCATTCTTGTCATGCAAGTCTTCAATAACAGTCAAAAGATGCTGGTAAAGACTATTGATTTGTTCCTTGAGATCACCAATCTCATCCTTAGAATCCACACGTAATCGCACTTGGGCATCCAAATCCATCATCCGTCGGGTCACCCGCTTGATTTCCAAAATCGGAGCAACAATGGTCCGAGCATAGATATAGGCCACCAAGAGGGAAATCAGAAAGGATGCCAGCAAGGTATAGGGAAGAAACTGGAGACTGATTTGCTCTGCTTCCTTTTGCAAATCCATGGAAGCTAGAAACTGGAGAGTCATGGTGCCACCGTCTTGCGTTGTCACCTCCCGCTCCTCGATAAAGAGAGAGGTGGTCTGGCGGTCTGTGTCCAGAGGAAGACTTTCCTTGACCTCCAACTTGTCCTCGGTCATCTCGCCCTTGACGGCCCCCTTGATCTCACTAGTCTGGGAGTACAGCTCTAACACTTGCTCGATGCTCTGCCTATCTTTCCCTTCTAGTGAATGGGCAATAGCTGTCGCTTTCTGGCCAATGGTTTCCTGACGGTGGCTCAGATAAGTCGAAGGAAAAAGAAAATAAATGGCTAAATGAAGGCAAATAACCAGAACACTAAAAATCGAGAAGGTGTAGATAAATATCTTTGTAAATAAACCTGTTCGTTTCATTTTCGCTCCAATTTATAACCAACATTGCGCACAGTGAGGATGCAGTCCAAGTCTAGCTTTTTCCGCAATTCCTTGATATAAACATCAATGACACGGTCAAAGGGAACCTCATCTGTCGCTTTCCATACGGCATCGATTATCTGAGATCGGGTCAAGGCCCGACCTTCATTTTTCACCAGATAGTCCAGAATTTCCAACTCTTTGGCATTGATGGCCACTTCTTGACCTGCTAGGCTGGCACTGTAGCTTTCAAAGTCCACCTTAGCATCCTTATAGGAGAAGATTCGTCCCGTATCGTAGTATCGCTTGAAAATCGCATCCACCCTCACTTTTAAGAGGGAGAGGGAGAAAGGTTTTTCCAGATAGCCATCTGCCAGAGAGGCAAAGGCACTCATCTTGTATTCCTCATCCTGAAAGGCAGTCAGCATCAAGACAGGAACCTGACTGGTTTTACGAATCTCAGCTAGGACTTCTAGGCCGTTGAGCTTGGGCATCTGGATATCCAGTAAAACCAAGGCTACTTCATAGCTGGAAAATTTTTCTAAGGCTTCTTGTCCGTCCGCCGCCTCAATGGTTTCATAACCACAATCCGTCAAATAATCACTGACCCCCTCACGGATCATCTCTTCATCTTCTACAATTAAAATTTTCATACTTTAACTGCTCTCTATTTTTTATTTTTCTTATACTCAATGAAAATCAAAAAGTAAACTAGGAAGCTAGCCGCAGGTTGCTCAAAGCACTGCTTTGAGGTTGTAGATAGAACTGACAAAGTCAGCTCAAAACACTGTTTTGAGGTTGTGGATAGAACTGACGAAGTCAGTAACCATACCTACGGTAAGGCGACGCTGACGTGGTTTGAAGAGATTTTCGAAGAGTATTAGAATAAACACCTACTCTATTTTCTATTATAGCCTCTTACTGGCCTTTTGTCTGTAAGTAACTGACCACTAGATAAAACAAAGAGAGCCTATCGCTCTCTCTGCTCACATTTCACTCTCTGTGGAATGAACGTTATTTGGTTGCTTTTGAAAATGTTACAACGTAGTTATAATCTTTCCCATTAGCTTGATAGACATAGTCCTCTTTGAAAGTATAGCCGCGTTTGCTCAACTCTTCTTTCTTAGCATCAACTTGGCTCTTGACAGCTGCTTTAACCTGTTCATTTGATAAACCTTCCGCAATTTCAAGAGAAGTTCCATTGATATCTCCTAGAAAACCTGCAATATCTTTCATTTGATCAAAGTTATAAAAAACATTGACTTTGACCTTTTGAGGAGTTGGCTGTTCTAGACTTCTACGATTTCTGCTAGCGCGTGGTTGAACTGCTGGAGCCATTCTGAAACCTGAAGTTCCTGTAGCCTCCTTAGTGAATGTGACAACGTAGTTATAATTTTTCACAGTAGTATCTTGTTCAAAAATAATGTCATTTTTCACATGATACCCTCTAGCAGCTAGGTCTTTTATCTTGGCTTGAATTTTTTCTTTTACTAGCTCTTTTGCCTGTGCTTCACTCGTTCCTGCAGGAATTGTGACAGTGTTATCTTCTCCCGGGTCAGATAGGAAACCATGAATATCTGGCATTCCAGCGAAGTTATAGCTAATATTTACAGTTCCATCTGGTTCTGATGTTGAACGTGCCACTCTTCTTGCTCTTGCTTGAACCGATGGGGCATTTCTAAAACTTGAAGCCCCTTCTGAAGTTGAAGAAGGTTGGGTTGGAGATGCTGTTGCTGATCTGGAAGTCCCACTTGCACCATGACCAATCGCTGTGCTTCCATTGTCAATAGTAGTTCCACCAGGACCATTATTGGTCAAGCCTTCTCTACCATAATTCGGACTTGAAACTTCTTCACCTGGAACATCCAATGCATTGATTTCATTTTGATATTTTTCTGTAACAGTAGCTACTTCTTCATCGTCTTTTGCTTTGTTAATTTCTTCTATCGCTTTATCTTGTAACGCCTTTAATGCTTCTTTTAATCTTGCCTTTTCATCTGCATCAGGAACTTTTTCAATCGCATCTGCTTTTATTTTAACAACTTCACCAATATTGTCATCTATACTCTCCTTTTTAGCTGACTTCAAGGCTTCTTCCTTCTTAAGTTCTTCTTCTGATTTTGGCTCTGGAGTTGATGTTGCTGGAGTCGGAGTTGATGTTGCTGCATTCCCTGAATCATTTGTAGCTTCCTCAGATGGAGTATTGGAAGGTTCTGACGTTGTTTCAGAGCTACCTGATTCTCCAGCTGGCTGTGTAGTGGAATTGGTATCGCCTGATGTGACCGGTGCTTCTTCACTTGGGGTTACCGGTGACGATGTTGAATCACTTGGTTGGGTAGCTGTTGAGTCACCTGTAGGAGTTTCAGATGGCGCTCCTGACTCGTCTGAATGATTACCTGTTGATGGAGATGTAACTGAAGAACCTGATTCACCGTCTTTTGGTGCCGGTGTCACTGGTTCTTCCACTTTTGGTGCGGGGGTCGCTGGCTCGTCTGATTTTGGTGCTGGGGTCGCCGGTGATTCAGAACTTGGATTTGAAGCTACAGGTTGATCTATAGTTTCCACATTTGAAGTAGTATCATCTGTTACTGAACTTGATGACTCTGAATTCCCTGCTTCATTTGTAGCACCTGCAGATGGAGTATTGGAAGGTTCTGCAGTTGTTTCAGAGTTACCTGTTTCTTCAGCTGGCTGTGTAGTGGAATTGGTATCGCCTGATGTGACCGGTGCTTCTTCGCTTGGGGTTACTGGTGACGATGTTGAATCACTTGGTTGGGTAGCTGTTGAGTCACCTGTAGGAGTTTCAGATGGTGTTCCTGACTCGTCTGAATGATTGCCTGTTGATGGAGATTCAACTGAAGAACCTGATTCATCTGCTTTCGGTGCGGACGCTGCTGGTTCTTCTGCTTTTGGCGCTGGTGCCACTGGCTCATCCACCTTTGGCGCTGGAACTTCAGAACTTGGATTTGAAGCTACAAGTTGTTCTGTAGTCCCTGTGTTTGAAGTAGTATCATCTGTTACCGGACTTGATGTTGCTGCATTACCTGAATCATTTGTAGCATCTGTAGATGGAGTATTGGAAGGTTCTGCAGTTGTTTCAGAGTTACCTGTTTCTCCAGCTGGCTGTGCAGTGGAATTGGTATCGCCTGATGTGACCGGTGCTTCTTCGCTTGGGGTTACCGGTGCTGGTGTCGATGGTTCCTCTACTTTCGGCGCTGGTGTCGATGGTTCTTCCACTTTTGGCGCTGGTGCCACTGGCTCGTCTGATTTTGGCGCTGGAGACACTGGCTCTTCTACTTTCGGTGCTGGTGTCGTTGGCTCCTCCACTTTTGGTGCGGGTGTCGATGGTTCTTCTGCTTTTGGCACTGGAGATACTGGCTCTTCCACTTTCGGTGCTGGTGTCGTTGGTTCCTCTGCTTTTGGTGCTGGAGGCGCTGGTTCTTCCACTTTTGGCGCTGGAGTCGCTGGTTCCTCTACTTTTGGTGCGGGTGTCGATGGTTCTTGCACTTTTGGTGCCGGTGTCGATGGTTCTTCTGCTTTCGGTGCTGGAGCCGCTGGTTCTTCCGCTTTTGGCGTTGTTGCCATTGGCTCTTCTGTTTTTGGCTCAGTTGCTGCTGGTTCTTCTGATTTTGGTGCCGGTGTAGCTGGCTCCTCCACTTTTGGTGCTGGAGGCGCTGGCTCCTCTGCTTTTGGCGTGGTAGGCGCTGGCTCCTCCACTTTTGGTGCTGGAGTCGCTGGTTCTTCTGATTTTGGCGCTGGGGTCACTGGTTCTTCCACTTTTGGCGTTGTTGCCACTGGCTCT
>CAURES010000030.1:0-17270 GCA_963523725.1 uncultured Streptococcus sp. | reverse complement strand
ATAAATAGTAAACAAAAAGGAGCGCTGAGCTCCTTTTCTTTGTGATTATAAGGTTTTTTCTTGTTCTCTCACAACCAGCAAATCGACCTTAGCATGGCGGAGAATGTATTCAGATGAAGAGCCGACCAAGAGGCGTTCAAAGGCGTTGAGACCAGTTGCGCCAACGAGGATGAGGTCCACTTCTTCAGCATCGGGAATAGTACGTGCCAGTAGGGTTTTTGGATTTCCCATTTCAATGACGATATGAACATCTGCCACACCAGCATCTTTAGCACGTTTTTCGTACTCTTTCATCAGACTTTCAGCGTCGACTTGGAGTTCTTCGTAAACTTCAGCATCAAAGGTGGATACGCTTTGGAGAGCGCGTGTGTCAATGACATGTGCGATGGTGAGTTTAGCGTCGTTTCGTAGAGCAGAATGAACTCCCTTGACAAAAGCCAAGTCCGCTTCTTTAGAACCATCGATTGCGACCATGATATTTTGGTAACGTTGTGCCATAATGAAACCTCCTGAAATTTTCTTACTATAATTGTAAACCTTTTCACTATATAAGTAAAGTAAAAAAGGTATTTTTTAAAAGAATATTAGCGCTTAAAATCTATATAAATATATGATAAAATAAAAGAAAGGATAGCAGGAAAGAAGTGAAGGGAGGGAGAATGATGAAGCACTCTTTTCAAGAAACAAAAAATTCAAATTTCCTTTATTATGGAATCATCCTAGTTTCAGTCTTGCTAGAAGTTATCATGGTTTGGCAATTAGAGAGTCTGGTACCGCTTCTTTATCCAGGGTTTATCGTTTTTTTAGTCTTTCATGTACTCTACCATCTAATTTTATTCCTAGTTGCAAAACGAAGTGGGCGTTGGGATTACTTGATGATATGGGGACTTTTCCTCATGTTCAATCTTCTCTATGACTCCTTTTTAGGCTTGCTTTTTCTAGGTTTATCTTTTGGTATGTGATGTGACTTTCGCAAAATACCTGCTATCTCCCCTGTCTTGACCTCGCTCTTAGTGAGGTTTTTCTTCTGTAGGATTTTAGTAACACATTTCAGTAAACTTGTCGCATTTTCTTTCTAGTGGTATAATGTTATTATCCTGATGAATTGAGGAAACAAGATGAAAGAATATAACAAGTCTAGTAAGTTAGAGCATGTTGCTTATGATATCCGTGGTCCTGTTTTGGAAGAAGCCATGCGAATGCGAGCAAACGGAGAAAAGATTTTACGTCTGAATACAGGAAATCCAGCAGAATTTGGCTTTACAGCGCCAGACGAGGTCATTCATGACTTGATTATGAATGCGCGTGATAGTGAAGGATATTCTGACTCCAAAGGGATTTTCTCAGCCCGTAAGGCTATCATGCAGTATTGCCAATTGAAGAAATTCCCAAACGTAGATATTGATGATATTTACCTTGGAAATGGTGTTAGTGAGCTGATTGTCATGTCCATGCAGGGACTTTTGGACAATGGAGACGAGGTCTTGGTGCCAATGCCAGACTATCCTCTTTGGACAGCGGCTGTCAGCCTAGCTGGAGGAAATGCCGTTCACTATATCTGTGATGAAGCTGCAGAATGGTACCCAGATATTGACGATATCAAGTCAAAAATCACTTCTAATACCAAGGCAATCGTCCTTATCAATCCAAACAACCCAACTGGAGCCCTTTATCCTAAAGAACTCTTGCTGGAGATTATTGAGATTGCCCGTCAAAATGATTTGATTATCTTTGCGGATGAAATCTATGACCGTATGGTAATGGATGGACATGTGCATACGCCTGTGGCGAGCCTGGCACCAGATGTTTTCTGTGTCAGCATGAACGGTCTATCAAAATCTCACCGTATCGCTGGTTTCCGTGTGGGTTGGATGGTCTTGTCTGGACCTAAGACTCATGTTAAAGGCTATATCGAAGGGCTCAATATGCTATCCAATATGCGCCTTTGCTCTAACGTTTTGGCCCAACAAGTCGTACAAACTTCCTTGGGTGGCCACCAATCAGTTGATGAATTGCTCCTTCCTGGTGGACGAATTTACGAGCAAAGAAACTTCATCTACAATGCCATTCAAGATATTCCAGGTTTGTCTGCCGTTAAACCCAAGGCTGGGCTCTATATCTTCCCTAAAATCGACCGCAATATGTACCGTATCGATGATGATGAGCAGTTTGTCCTTAATTTCTTGAAGCAGGAAAAGGTTCTCTTGGTTCATGGTCGAGGCTTCAACTGGCAGGAACCAGACCACTTCCGTATTGTTTACCTTCCTCGTGTTGATGAACTAGCCCAAATCCAAGAAAAGATGACTCGTTTCTTGAAACAGTATCGTAGATAGGGCTTACATTCGAAAAAGCTGGAAACATTTGCCTAGAGCTATTGACAAAAGTGAAAGAATCAGATAGAATAGTAAAGTATGTTTAGTAACTGATCACTTTATAGCCGGCTAAACGAATACAAAATCTATGAGGAGGTATTCATCGTGAAACGTACTTATCAACCAAGTAAACTTCGTCGTGCGCGCAAACACGGATTCCGTAACCGTATGTCAACTAAAAACGGTCGTCGCGTATTGGCAGCTCGTCGTCGTAAAGGACGCAAAGTTTTGGCTGCATAATCCAAACGAATTCTATCAAAAATCAGTAGGAACTCGAGTCTACTGATTTTTATTTTTGTAAAAAAGTACAAAAAGCTTTATATTTTTGCTTAAATAGTGTATAATATTTCACATACTGTAAAAAATGGAGAATAATCATGAAGAAATCAAAAGTTATGCTTTTTGGAGCTATGGCTTTGACAGCAGGTCTAGCTCTAGCGGCATGTGGGTCTTCCCAATCAAGTAATGCAGACAAGACTTACTCTTATATCTTTGTCAGCAACCCTGATACCTTGGATTACATTACCTCTACACGAGACTCTACATCTAGTATCACAACCAACTTGATTGATGGTTTGTTGGAAAATGACCAGTATGGCAATCTCATCCCCTCTATGGCTGAGTCATGGACAGTGTCAAAAGATGGTTTGACCTACACTTATAAAATCCGTCAGGGAGCTAAATGGTACACTTCTGAAGGAGAAGAGTATGCGGATGTAACGGCTCATGACTTTGTGACAGGTCTCAAGTATGCGGCTGATAAAAAGGCTGAAAACTTGTACTTGGTACAAGACTCTATCAAGGGTCTAGCAGACTATGTTGAAGGGAAATCATCTGATTTTGGAACTGTTGGTGTTAAGGCAGTGGATGATTACACGCTACAATACACCCTCAACCAACCTGAGACTTATTGGAACTCTAAAACAACAGCAAGTATCCTTAATCCTGTAAATGAAGCCTTCTTGAAGTCTAAGGGAGATGACTTTGGAAGTGTGACACCATCAAGTATCTTGTCAAATGGTCCTTACTTGTTTAAATCTTTCTCATCAAAATCTTTGATTGAGTTTGATAAAAACCCTAATTACTGGGATAAGGACAATGTCAAAATCGAGAAAGTGAAACTTTCTTTCTTTGACGGTTCTGACCAAGACAGCATTGCAAGAGGTTTCTTGGATGGTAACTATACAGATGGCCGTATCTTCCCAACAAGTTCAGTCTTTGCTGAACTCAAGAAGGGCAATGAGGACAAGATTACCTACACACCACAAAACTCAGTTACTTTCTACTATCTTTTCAACGTCAATCGTCAAAGCTACAAGCAGACTATGAAACAGTCTGATAAGGAAAAGACAGATTCACGCGCAGCTATGCAGAATAAAGATTTCCGTCAGGCTATCAACTTTGCCTTTGACCGTCATGCTTATGCAGCACAGACAAATGGTGAAGATGGAGCAGACCGTATCTTGCGTAACACAGTTACACCAAGTAACTTTGTTCAAGTTGGCGATAAGAACTTTGGTGATATTGTCAATGAAAAAATTGTCAACTACGGTAAAGATTGGGCAAATATCAACCTAAACGATGGTAAGCAAGCCTTCTTGAATCCTGACAAGGCCAAAGAGAAGTTTGCTAAGGCCAAAGAAAGTCTGCAAGCTCAGGGAGTAACCTTCCCAATTCATTTGGATATGCCAGTTGACCAGACTGCTAAGTTGGATGTGCAACAGGCTGGATCGTTCAAACAAACAGTGGAAGAAACTCTTGGTAAGGAGAATGTAGTTATCGATGTTATCCAACTTTCTCCAGATGAAAAAGACCAAGCAACCTACTTTGCAGATACAGCAGAACAAAAAGACTATGATATCGACATCTCAGGATGGGGTGGAGACTACTCAGATCCTAAGACTTACCTAGCCATCCTTGATCCAGAGACAGGTTCTCAGTTGAAAAACATGGGCTTGTCTGAAGGAAAAGACAAGGAAGTTAAGGATAAGATTGGTCTTGCTGACTACAAGAAACTCTTGGATCAGGCTGATGCGGAAATCACAGATACTCAAGCTCGCTATGAAAAATATGCTGAAGCCCAAGCTTGGTTGACAGATAGCGCCCTCTTCCTACCAGTTCAAAGTGGTGGAGCTAACCCAATCTTCCGTAAGACTGTACCGTTTACAGGCCCATTCTCATTCGTTGGGAATAAAGGAAATGCTGACAACTACAAATATGTTGAATTGCAAAAAGAGCCAGTAACTGCTAAACAGTACCAAGAACTCTATGAAAAATGGCTGAAAGAAAAAGCTGAGTCAAATAAAAAAGCTCAGGAAGATTTAGCTAACCATATTCAATGATATTCCTAGTCATGCTTTTCAGTTAATACTCTTCGAAAATCTCTTCAAACCACGTCAGCTTCCATCTGCAACCTCAAAACAGTGTTTTGAGCTGACTTCGTCAGTTCTATCCACAACCTCAAAACAGTGTTTTGAGCTGACTTCGTCAGTTCTATCTACAACCTCAAAGCAGTGCTTTGAGCAGCCTGCGGCTAGCTTCCTAGTTTGCTCTTTGATTTTCATTGAGTATAAGCATAGTGGATGGATTCAGAAAAAGGCCTTACCAGACGCTTCTTGGTTCTGGTAGGGCCTTTTCTTTATTCTTTTAAGTGATAAGAGTAGCTAGCGACAACGACGTCTTGGTGCCAACGAAGGGCGTATTTGAGTTTGAGACTCATCTGATTGTGCAGGATATTCTGCCAAGGTTTATTAGGGATAAACTGGGGTACCAGGACAGTGACTGTATAGTTCTTTTTCTGGGCTTCCTCGGAAATTCGTTTGACATACTTGACAGTAGGGGTGATGATGTCGCGATAGCTGGTCTTGATATTTTTCAGAGTAATGGTTGGGAAGTAATCGGCAAATTCTTGGAGAATTTCTTGATCTTTTTCTGCTGTTTCCTTAGTAGAAATGTGCATGGCTAAGACTTTATCACCGATACTTTGAGCATAGTTAATGGCTCCAACACTTACACGGGTGACATTCCCTACTAGGACGAGAACTAGATTGCCATCGTAGGTACGTTTTTCGATGCCTTCATAGAGTCGTAGTTGTTGGGCTACTTTTTGGTAATGACTGTGAATTGCCAAGAAGAGTAGGGTGAGTACGAGAATAATCGGGAAGAAAGGCCAGATATCACTGAGACGGAAAAAGAGCAGGATTAGTACAATCGCGTAGCAAATGATTGCCCCAAGGATATTAGCAAGAGCAGGTTTTAAGAAGTTGGCCCCTTTTTCTTTTTTCCAATGACGAATCATCCCAGTCTGAGATAGGGCGAAGGGAACGAAGACCCCGATAGTATAAAGAGGAATCAAGCGTTCGGTATTGCCATTAAAAATGAGAAGAAGAATCATAGCCCCAAAAGCCAGAGTTAAAATTCCATTGGAGTAGCCTAGGCGGTCTCCTTTTTCCATAAAGAGATGGGGCATGTATTTGTTTTTAGCCATATTGTAAGCCAGCATAGGGAAGGCCGAAAAGCCAGTATTTGCAGCTACGGCCAAAATCAAGGCTGTGGAGAATTGGAAGATATAATAGCCAAGGTGACCTAAGAAGGAATTGCCAAGGATGCCTTGAGCCATCTGTGAAAGAATAGTTTCTCCGTGTTGAGGCATAATCCCCATCCAGTAGTTTAGGAAGGTGATACCAGCAAAAAGGAAACCTAAAATCAGTGACATAATGGTCAAGGTTTGAGCGGCATTCTTTTCTTTTGGAGCCTTGAAAAAGGGAACGGCATTTGAAATAGCTTCAACCCCTGTCAGAGAGGCAGAACCGCTGGTAAAAGCTCTTAGAATGAGAACGATAGACAGGCTCGGAACAGCATGCCCAATAGGTGAAGTTGCCTGATAGCTGAGAGAACCTGTCATTAGTTGAAAGATTCCATAGAGCAAGAGAAAGACAGTACTGATGATAAAGAGATAGACAGGAATCATCAGTGAACTGGCAGATTCTTTTAAGCCCCGTAAGTTCAAGAGCATGAGCAAGCAAACCAGAAAAATGGATATGTGGAGGTTGTAAGGGTGGAGGGCAGGGAGGGCTGCTGTGATAGCGTCAGCTCCAGATGATACCGATACCGCCACAGTCAGCATGTAGTCAACCAGCAGACTACCTCCAGCAATCAAGCCTAGCTCGGGAGATAGATTTTCTCGAGTAACCATATAGGCCCCTCCCCCTTGAGGGTAGGCATGGATGATTTGACGGTAGGAGACGGTCAGGCTAGCTAGGAGCAGGAGGACAAAAAGGCCGATAGGAAGGCTCCACCATATCGCAAGAGGAGAGAGGGTAGCCAAGACGAGGACTACTTGCTCAGGCCCATAGGCAATGGAAGATAGAGCGTCGCTTGACAACATGGCCAAGGCCTGCATTTTTCCCAGCAGACCTCCCTCGCCTTCTGTTAAGGACTTAAGAGGACGACCGATAAAAGTCTGTTTTAATTTTGTAAACATGGTATTTTCCTTTTCTGAAAATTTCAATAAGTGCTATTATACTGCTTTGGGAAAATAGCGTCAAGAGACGACGATGGATTTTAGAATATTTTGTACAGATGAGGAGAGAGGTCAGTTTTTTTGCTATAATAGAAGATAGAAAACGAGGTTAGAAGAGATGATTTTTGATACACATACACACTTGAATGTAGAAGAATTTGCAGGTCGTGAGGCAGAAGAAATTGCCTTGGCTGCTGAGATGGGTGTGACACAGATGAATATTGTTGGATTTGATCAACCGACGATTGAGCGTGCTTTGGAGTTGGTGGATGAGTATGACCAACTTTACGCGACTATCGGTTGGCATCCGACAGAAGCAGGGACTTACACGGAGGAGATTGAAGCCTACTTGCTTGATAAGCTCAAGCATCCCAAGGTGGTTGCCTTGGGTGAGATTGGTTTGGATTATCATTGGATGACAGCGCCGAAAGAGGTGCAGGAGCAGGTTTTTCGCCGTCAGATTCAGTTATCTAAGGACTTGGATTTGCCTTTTGTTGTCCACACCCGTGATGCGCTGGAAGATACCTATGAGATTATCAAAAGTGAGGGCGTTGGTCCTCGTGGTGGGATTATGCATTCATTTTCAGGGACGCTTGAGTGGGCAGAGAAGTTTGTGGACCTTGGTATGACCATTTCCTTCTCAGGAGTGGTGACTTTCAAGAAGGCAACTGACATCCAAGAAGCAGCTAAAGAGTTACCTTTGGACAAGATTTTGGTGGAAACGGATGCGCCTTACTTAGCTCCTGTACCCAAGCGTGGTCGTGAAAATAAAACAGCCTACACTCGCTATGTAGTGGACTTTATCGCTGACTTGCGTGGCATGACGGCAGAAGAGCTAGCGGCGGTAACAACTGCAAATGCAGAACGAATTTTTGGATTGGACAGCAAGTAATGAAAGAAAAAATTTCCCAAGTTATCGTGGTCGAAGGGCGCGATGATACGGCCAATCTCAAACGCTATTTCGATGTAGAGACCTATGAGACACGAGGTTCTGCCATCAATGACCAGGATCTAGAGCGGATTCAGCGCCTGCACCAACGTCATGGAGTCATTGTCTTTACAGACCCAGATTTTAATGGGGAGCGGATTCGTCGCATGATTATGACGGCCATTCCAACAGTTCAGCATGCCTTCCTCAAGCGAGATGAAGCTGTTCCTAAGTCCAAGACCAAGGGGCGTTCTCTGGGAATTGAGCATGCCAGCTATGAAGACCTGAAAACGGCTCTAGCTCAGGTGACAGAACAATTTGAACATGAGAGTCAGTTTGACATCAGTCGTAGCGACTTGATTCGCCTTGGTTTTCTAGCGGGAGCAGATAGCCGTAAGCGACGAGAATATCTAGGAGAGGCTCTCCGAATCGGCTATTCTAACGGCAAGCAACTCCTCAAACGCCTAGAGTTGTTTGGGGTTACCTTGGCAGAAGTGGAAGAAGCTATGAAATCTTATGAGGATAGCTAAGCAGGCACCAAATGTAAGGGGAATGTGTTACAATAGTAGTAACAGATAATAGAAAAGAGAATAGATGAGAATTGCAGATTATAGCGTGACCAAGGCAGTGCTGGAGCGTCACGGTTTTACCTTTAAAAAGTCCTTTGGGCAAAATTTCTTGACGGATACCAATATCCTACAAAAAATCGTGGATACGGCTGAGATTGATGACCAGGTTAATGTCATCGAAATCGGGCCAGGGATTGGTGCCTTGACGGAGTTTTTGGCTGAGCGTGCAGCAGAAGTCATGGCCTTTGAGATTGACCACCGTTTGGTGCCGATTTTGGCAGATACCTTGCGTGATTTTGATAATGTGACCGTAGTCAACGAGGACATTCTCAAGGTCGATTTGGCGCAACATATCCAGAATTTTAAAAATCCTGACCTGCCAATTAAGGTAGTAGCCAACTTGCCTTACTACATCACGACACCTATTCTCATGCACTTAATCGAGAGTGGGATTCCTTTTAGTGAGTTTGTGGTCATGATGCAAAAAGAGGTAGCTGACCGCATTTCAGCCCAGCCTAACACCAAGGCATATGGCAGTTTGTCGATTGCGGTTCAGTATTACATGACTGCCAAGGTTGCCTTTATCGTACCTCGTACGGTCTTTGTGCCAGCGCCAAATGTGGATTCGGCTATCTTGAAAATGGTGCGTCGTCCAGAGCCAGCTGTAGCAGTAGAAGACGAGAACTTCTTCTTTAAGGTTTCCAAGGCAAGTTTCACTCATCGACGCAAGACCTTATGGAATAACTTGACAGGTTACTTTGGCAAGACTGAGGAAGTCAAGGACAAGCTGACCAAGGCCTTGGACCAAGCAGGTTTGTCACCAAGTGTACGTGGGGAAGCTCTCAGCTTGGAAGAATTTGCCAGTCTAGCAGATGCACTTAAAGGGCAAGGACTCTAAGATGCAGGGACAAATCATTAAAGCCTTGGCTGGGTTCTACTATGTAGAGAGTGAGGGCCAGGTTTATCAGACACGAGCGCGTGGAAATTTCCGTAAAAAAGGTCATACCCCTTACGTTGGGGATTGGGTCGATTTTTCTGCCGAGGAAAATTCAGAGGGCTATATCCTCAAGATTCACGAACGGAAAAATAGTCTGGTCCGTCCACCTATTGTCAATATTGACCAAGCTGTAGTAATCATGTCCGTCAAGGAACCTGATTTTAACAGCAATTTGCTGGATCGGTTCTTGGTTCTTTTGGAGCACAAGGGTATTCATCCCATCGTCTATATTTCCAAAATGGATTTGCTGGAAGATCGGTCAGAACTGGATTTTTATGAACAGACTTATGGTGATATCGGCTATGACTTTGTGACCAGTAAAGAGGGACTCCTTCCTTTGTTAACAGGCAAGGTTACAGTCTTTATGGGGCAGACAGGTGTTGGGAAATCAACTCTTCTCAATAAAATCGCACCGGACCTTAATCTTGAAACAGGAGAAATCTCAGACAGTCTGGGTCGTGGTCGCCACACTACTCGAGCTGTTAGTTTTTACAACCTTAATGGGGGCAAAATCGCGGATACACCAGGTTTTTCATCACTGGATTATGAAGTGACAACGGCTGAAGACCTTAATCAGGCTTTTCCGGAGATTGCCAGTGTCAGCCGAGACTGCAAATTCCGCACTTGTACCCATACCCATGAGCCAGCTTGCGCGGTTAAGCCAGCAGTGGAAAAAGGTACCATTGCGTCCTTCCGTTTTGACAACTACCTGCAATTCCTCAGTGAAATTGAAAATCGCAGAGAAACCTATAAAAAAGTCAGTAAAAAAATTCCAAAATAAGGAGAAACCTATGTCTCAATACAAGATTGCTCCGTCAATTCTGGCAGCAGATTATGCCAACTTTGAACGTGAAATCAAACGCCTAGAAGCAACTGGGGCAGAGTATGCCCATATCGATATCATGGATGGTCATTTTGTACCGCAAATCAGTTTTGGTGCAGGTGTGGTCGAAGCTCTTCGCCCTCATAGTAAGATGGTCTTTGACTGCCACTTGATGGTAGCTAATCCAGAGCATCATTTAGAGGATTTTGCGCGTGCAGGTGCGGATATCATCAGCATCCATGTGGAAGCAACGCCTCATATTCATGGTGCCCTCCAAAAAATTCGTTCACTCGGTGTCAAACCTTCGGTCGTTATCAATCCTGGTACGCCTGTTGAGGCGATTAAGCACGTGCTTCACCTAGTTGACCAAGTTTTAGTCATGACAGTTAACCCAGGCTTTGGTGGGCAAGCCTTTCTACCAGAGACAATGGATAAGGTCCGTGAGTTGGTTGCTCTTCGTGATGAAAAAGGCTTGAATTTTGAAATCGAAGTGGATGGCGGGATTGATGCCCAAACTATTGCCCAAGCCAAAGAAGCTGGTGCGACCGTTTTTGTAGCAGGTTCCTATGTCTTTAAGGGAGATGTCAATGAGCGAGTACAAACTCTCAGAAAACAACTGGACTAGGGTTGCCGTTTTTGCAGGCGGAGACCGCGGTCATTATCGGACAGATTTTGATGGTTTTGTCGGTGTGGATCGAGGCTCGCTCTGGGTCTTGGAAGAAGACTTACCTCTTGCTCTAGCGGTTGGAGATTTTGATTCTGTGACGGAAGAAGAGCGACAGGTGATTCAAAAACGTGCCCAGTATTTTGTTCAAGCCCGACCAGAAAAAGATGATACCGATTTGGAATTGGCTCTCTTGACTATTTTTGAGAAAAATCCTCAGGCTCAGGTTACTATTTTCGGTGCTTTGGGTGGCCGTATTGATCACATGCTGGCCAATGTTTTTCTTCCTAGCAATCCCAAGTTGGCGCCTTATATGCGTCAGATAGAAATTGAGGATGGGCAAAACTTGATTGCCTATTGTTCAGAAGGGACCAGTCAGTTACAGCCTCGTTCAGACTACGACTATCTTGCCTTTATGCCAGTTCGGGATTGCCAGCTGACCATTCTCGGAGCCAAGTATGAGTTGACAGAGGAAAATTTTTTCTTTAAAAAAGTGTACGCTTCTAACGAATATATAGATAGGGAAGTTTCGGTGACTTGCCCAGATGGCTATGTGGTCGTGCTGCATAGCAAGGACAGGAGGTAGGATGGAAAGTTTACTTGTTCTATTATTGATTGCCAACCTAGCTGGTATCTTTCTGATTTGGCAAAGGCAGGATAAGCAGGAAAAACATCTAAGTAAGAGCTTGGAGGATCAGGCAGATCACTTGTCAGACCAGTTGGATTATCGTTTTGAACAAGCCAGACAAGCTAGCCAGTTAGATCAAAAAGATTTGGAAGTGGCTGTCAGTGACCGTTTGCAAGAAGTTCGAATGGAATTGCATCAAGGATTGACGCAAGTCCGTCAAGAAATGACAGAGAACCTCCTCCAAACCAGAGACAAGACGGACCAACGTCTTCAAGCCTTGCAGGAATCCAATGAGCAACGTTTGGAACAAATGCGCCAGACAGTCGAGGAAAAGTTGGAAAAGACCTTGCAGACGCGCTTGCAGGCTTCCTTTGAGACAGTTTCCAAACAACTGGAGTCGGTCAATCGTGGCCTTGGAGAAATGCAGACAGTTGCCCGCGATGTCGGAGCCCTCAACAAGGTTCTCTCTGGAACCAAGACGCGAGGTATTCTGGGAGAATTGCAACTGGGGCAAATTATTGAGGACATCATGACCCCTGCCCAGTATGAACGAGAATACGCAACGGTTGAAAACTCTAGTGAACGAGTGGAGTATGCCATCAAGTTACCCGGACAAGGCGACCAGGAATATGTCTACCTACCGATTGACTCCAAGTTTCCACTGGCAGATTATTACCGCTTAGAAGAAGCCTATGATGCGGGTGACAAGGACGAGATCGAACGCTGTCGCAAGTCACTCTTAGCAAGCGTCAAGCGCTTTGCCAAGGATATCAAGAGCAAGTACATATCACCGCCTCGGACGACCAATTTTGGAGTTTTGTTTGTTCCGACAGAAGGTCTCTACTCAGAAATCGTCCGCAATCCGATCTTCTTTGATGACTTGAGACGGGAGGAGCAGATTATTGTCTCAGGTCCAAGTACCCTATCAGCCCTGCTTAACTCTCTATCAGTTGGTTTCAAGACTCTCAATATCCAAAAAAGTGCTGACCATATCAGCAAGACTCTCGCTAGTGTCAAGACCGAGTTTGGCAAGTTTGGTGGTATTCTGGTCAAGGCACAAAAACACCTCCAACATGCCTCTGGCAATATTGATGAACTATTAAACCGTCGTACCACAGCTATCGAGCGGACGCTCCGTCACATTGAGTTATCAGAAGGTGAGCCTGCGCTTGATCTACTCCATTTCCAAGAAGATGAGGAAGAATATGAAGATTAGTCACATGAAAAAAGATGAGCTGTTTGAAGGCTTTTACCTAATCAAATCGGCTGACCTGAGGCAAACTCGTGCTGGGAAAAACTACCTAGCCTTTACCTTCCAAGATGATAGTGGCGAGATTGAAGGGAAACTCTGGGATGCCCAACCTCATAACGTTGAGGCCTTTACCGCAGGTAAGGTTGTCCACATGAAAGGACGCCGAGAAGTTTATAACAACACTCCTCAAGTCAATCAAATTACCCTTCGTCTGCCTCAGCCTGGTGAACCCAATGATCCAGCTGATTTCAAGGTCAAGTCGCCAGTTGATGTCAAGGAAATCCGTGACTACATGTCGCAAATGATTTTTAAAATTGAAAATCCTGTTTGGCAACGGATTGTCCGAAAGCTCTACACCAAGTATGATAAGGAATTTTACTCTTATCCAGCTGCCAAGACAAACCATCATGCCTTTGAAACGGGCTTGGCCTATCATACGGCAACCATGGTGCGCTTGGCAGATGCCATTAGCGAGATCTATCCTCAGCTCAATAAGAGCCTGCTTTATGCAGGGATTATGCTGCATGACTTAGCTAAAGTTATCGAGTTGACGGGACCAGACCAGACGGAGTATACAGTGCGAGGCAATCTCCTTGGACATATTGCTCTGATTGATAGTGAAATTACTAAGACAGTTATGGAACTCGGCATCGATGACACCAAGGAAGAAGTCGTTCTGCTCCGCCACGTTATTCTCAGCCACCACGGTTTACTAGAGTATGGAAGTCCAGTTCGTCCACGTATCATGGAGGCAGAGATTATCCATATGATTGATAATCTGGATGCTAGCATGATGATGATGTCAACAGCTTTGGCTTTGGTTGATAAAGGAGAGATGACCAATAAAATCTTCGCTATGGACAATCGTTCCTTCTATAAACCAGATTTAGATTAATAATTTAAGAAAAATGAGCATTTTTAGGGCAAGAATGTTCGTTTTTTTATGTGAATATGGTATAATAAGTAAAAGATAAAAATTAATACTCTTCGAAAATCTCTTCAAACTAGGGTAACATCGCCTTGTCGTATGTATATATGTAGGTATATTACAGACTTTGTCAGTTCTATCGACAACCTCAAAACAGTGTTTTGAATCGTCAGAGACCAGCTTTCTAGTTTGCTTTTTGATTTTTTGAATAAAAATGGAATAGGAAATAGAAATGAAATTAAGAAGAAGTGATCGGATGGTTGTCATTTCCAACTATTTGATTAATAATCCTTATAAACTAACTAGTCTCAATACTTTTGCTGAAAAGTATGAATCTGCTAAATCATCTATCTCAGAAGATATCGTGATTATCAAACGCGCCTTTGAGGAAATTGAAATCGGTCATATCCAGACAGTAACTGGGGCTGGCGGAGGTGTCATCTTTACACCATCTATTTCGAGTCAGGATGCTAAGGAAATGGTTGAAGACTTGCGTGCCAAGTTGTCAGAAAGTGACCGTATCTTGCCAGGTGGTTACATCTACCTGTCCGATTTGCTTAGCACACCAGCCATCTTGAAAAATATTGGTCGCATTATTGCCAAGAGCTTTATGGACCAAAAGATTGATGCGGTTATGACAGTAGCGACTAAGGGTGTTCCACTTGCAAATGCAGTTGCCAATGTCCTCAATGTTCCTTTTGTTATTGTGCGCCGTGACCTGAAAATTACCGAAGGTTCAACTGTCAGCGTCAACTATGTTTCAGGTTCAAGTGGTGACCGTATTGAGAAAATGTTCCTTTCAAAACGTAGTCTCAAGGCAGGCAGCCGTGTCTTGATTGTGGATGACTTCTTGAAAGGTGGCGGAACGGTCAATGGGATGATCAGTCTCTTGCGTGAGTTTGATTCAGAATTGGCAGGTGTAGCGGTCTTTGCGGACAATGCCCAAGAAGAACGTGAAAAGCAGTTTGACTACAAGTCACTCTTGAAGGTAACCAATATTGATGTTAAGAACCAAGCCATCGATGTTGAGGTTGGCAATATCTTTGACGAAGATAAATAAGAGATAGAACTAAAGGTTGGAACGATTGTCCCAGCCTTTCTTTGCAAATAGAATAGAAGGAAACTTATGAAAACACCATTTATCAATAAAGAAGACTTAGAAGCGATTGTTGCCGAGTTCCCAACTCCCTTTCACTTGTATGATGAGAAGGGAATTCGTGAAAAGGCAAGAGCCGTCAACCAAGCATTTTCGTGGAACAAGGGCTTTAAGGAATATTTTGCAGTTAAGGCTACTCCAACACCAGCTATTTTGAAAATTCTCCAAGAGGAAGGCTGTGGTGTGGACTGCTCTAGTTATGTGGAGCTTTTGATGAGCCATAAACTGAATTTCCCTGGTTCTGAGATTATGTTCTCTTCAAACAACACGCCAGACAAGGAATATGCCTATGCGCGTGAATTGGGTGCGACCATTAACTTGGATGCTTTTGAAGATATTGAACATCTGGAGCGAGCAGCAGGCATTCCAGAAATCATCTCATGTCGTTATAATCCTGGAGGCGTTTTTGAACTGGGGACAGACATCATGGACAATCCTGGAGAAGCCAAGTTCGGCATGACCAAGGACCAGCTCTTTGAAGCCTTTGCCATCTTGAAGGAAAAAGGAGCCAAGACTTTTGGGATTCACTCCTTCCTAGCGTCCAATACCGTGACCCATCTCTATTATCCAGAGTTGGCGCGTCAGCTTTTTGAATTGGCTGTTGAAATCAAGGAAAAGTTGGGCATTTCGCTAGACTTTATCAATCTTTCCGGCGGTATTGGAGTCAATTATCGTCCAGACCAGGAGCCAAATGATATCGCTTTGATTGGTGAGGGGGTTCGTAAGGTTTATGAAGAGGTCCTTACACCAGCAGGTCTTGGTCAGGTCAAGATTTTCACCGAATTGGGTCGTTTTATGCTAGCCCCTCACGGTGCTTTGGTCACAAGAGTCACTCATAAGAAGGAAACCTACCGTACCTATCTAGGTGTGGATGCATCAGCAGTCAATCTCATGCGTCCAGCTATGTACGGAGCCTACCACCATATTACTAACGTGACCCATCCAGATGGACCAGTTGAAGTGGTAGATGTGGTTGGTTCACTCTGTGAAAACAATGATAAATTTGCAGTGAATCGCGAACTGCCTCATACAGAAATCGGTGATTTGCTGGTAATTCATGATACAGGTGCTCACGGTTTTTCAATGGGCTACCAGTACAACGCCAAACTTCGTTCTGCGGAAATCATCTATACCGAAGAAGGTAAAGCACGTCAAATCCGCCGTGCAGAGCGCCCTGAGGACTACTTTGCAACCTTGTATGGCTTTGATTTTGAAGAATAAAATGATAAGTAATTGAAAATGAAATTGAAAAACAGATTGCTTTCTAAAAAATAGGCAAAAATCTTGTTTTTCCTTCAAGTCGTGATATAATAAAACTATAAAACGTTTTCAAGGAAGGTAACGATATGTCTGAAGAAACAATTGATTATGGACAAGTGACAGGAATGGTGCATTCGACAGAAAGCTTTGGGTCAGTAGATGGGCCTGGTATTCGCTTTATTGTCTTTTTGCAGGGCTGTCACATGCGTTGCCAGTATTGCCACAACCCGGACACTTGGGCTATGGAGTCCAATAAGTCACGTGAACGGACGGTAGATGATGTCTTGACAGAGGCCTTGCGCTACCGTGGTTTCTGGGGGAATAAGGGTGGGATTACAGTCAGTGGAGGAGAAGCCCTCTTGCAGATTGATTTCCTGATTGCCCTCTTCACCAAGGCTAAGGAACAAGGAATCCACTGTACCTTGGATACCTGTGCCCTTCCTTTCCGTAATAAACCACGTTACCTTGAGAAGTTTGACAAACTCATGGCTGTCACTGACTTGGTCCTCTTGGATATCAAGGAAATCAACGAAGAACAGCACAAGATTGTTACTAGCCAAACCAATAAAAATATCTTGGCTTGTGCCCAGTATCTATCAGATATTGGAAAACCTGTCTGGATTCGCCACGTGCTAGTTCCAGGATTGACAGATAGAGATGATGACTTGATTGAACTTGGTAAGTTCGTCAAGACCCTTAAAAATGTTGATAAGTTTGAAATTCTACCTTATCATACCATGGGAGAATTCAAATGGCGTGAATTGGGAATTCCTTATTCACTCGAAGGGGTTAAACCACCAACAGCAGACCGCGTCAAGAACGCTAAAAAACTCATGGATACCGAAAGTTACCAAGACTATATGAAACGTGTACATGGATAAAAAAGAAGCCTGATGGAAACATCGGGCTTTTAAGTTTACACAAATCTAGATAATTAAATGAAACAAAATTTTATACTCTTCGAAAATCTCTTCAAACCGCGTCAACGTCGTCTTGCCGTATGTATGGTTATTGACTTCGTCAGTTTCATCCACAACCTCAAACCCATGTTTTGAGCTGACTTCGTCAGTTCTATCTGCAACCTCAAAGCAGTGCTTTGAGCAACCTACGGCTAGCTTCCTAGTTTGCTCTTTGATTTTCATTGACTATAAATCTTTTTTACTCTCTAAAT
>CAURES010000029.1:0-19086 GCA_963523725.1 uncultured Streptococcus sp. | reverse complement strand
TCAAGAAAATAGAGGAGAAAAAGGAGGAGGAAAATAAACCTACTTTTGATGTATCCAAAAAGAAAGATAACACACAGGCAAATCCTAGTCAATTAAATCAAAGTCATAGAAAAGAGGACTTACAAAGAGCAAATCATTCACAAAAACCTGATTCAACTAAGGATGTCAAAACTACAGTTCCTGTACAAGTAAATTATAGTCAATTAGATGAAAGTCAAAGATCTGATTCAACTAAGGATGTTACAGCTACAGTTCCTGATGAAAATGATAAAAACTTTGAAAATAAGAAGGAAGTTTATCTTAATGAACCAGAGAACATAGATAATAAACATACCAATATTGATAGTAAATCAACTACTAACAATGATAGGTTGCCAAAAACCGGAACAGTTAGCGAAGTCTTCACGTCATTGGTTGCCGGAATAATGTTTACTGTAGGTGCATTTCTTGGATTAAAGAAAAAAGATCAAGATTAAGACAAAAGCTATAGAAAAATGGTTTGTGTACTGAGATAGTATAATGATGAAACCGTTTTGTGAAAATAGCTATTTATAACTCAATTATTTAGTTTACTTTACTATTGATACCCTTTTTGGATTTATTAATGGATTTAGTTTCTATAACTAATAAATTGATTGAAAGGGTTAGTATTGACAATATTGGTCACATTGATTAGAAAATAGAGTCTATCAAAATTTAAAGGCTAATAGAGGTGATGAGACAATTTCAAGGAATTAAGTAGCGTTTGGTTGCTTAATTCCTTTTTATTTGTTTTACCTGATTCCTTATTTTATCGCTATTATTCAACCACTTAGACCGATATAGAGACCAGATAGGCAAAAGAACTTGTTCTTGAAACTGACCTCTGCTATAATGATTTGTGTAAAGGACGTGAGGGGGGCAGTATTAGACAACTCAAGTTCCTAAAAACGAAATTGGAGATAAAGAAATGAAAAAATTATTGGGGATTGTATTTTTAGTAGCAGCAGCGACAGTAGTGTATTTTGGTTCTGTTGGCTGGCCAAGTTTGGACATTAACCTCTGGTCATTGATTCCGGTAGGCTTGTTCCTCTTTTTCACTCTAGAGAATCTTTTGAAAAAGGATTACAAGGCTAGTCTGATGTGTTTGATTATTGCCTTTATTATTGCGAATGCAATTTTGGACCTTTTGCCAATTTCAAGTGGTTTGGTGATTGGAGCAGGTGTGCTAGCTTGTGTAGGTATTGGTTATCTATTTCCTGATAAAGAGAGTAAATAGAAATTATTAAAAAAGATATAAAGAAAAAACACTTCAATCACTGTATTTAGTTTGATTGAGGTGTTTTCGATTTAGTTTTTTATTTCTGAGCCATCAATTCAACAATCATCTCGATATACATGACAAGGGTTAATAAGAATCCTGCACGCCAGAAGAATTTGATGAATTTAGGATAGTAAAAGCTACGTTTTTTCAGAAGGAAGAAAAAAACGAGAATAATGGCTAGGACTGAGAGGGCTAGGCCCAGTCTAGGGAGAAAATTATGGGTAAAGGTTTTAGCTGTAATTAGGTAATACTCAAATACCAAGACTGGAAAAGCCAAATCCGCAAAGTTTCGTCCTAGTTTTTTTAATCTAAAAAGTTTGGTTATGATAATGCAGACTACTAAAGTCAGTATCAATAATAAAATAGATGCTAATTTCATTAAAATCATACCCATATTGTATCATAAAAAATGGCTAATGGAAACGAGAAACAGAGGAATTTATAGGAAAGTCAGGCTTTTGAGATTGTGGGTGTTTTTTGTTATAATGAAAGTTATGAAATCTTATAATACCTTGAATGATTATTATCGAAAACTCTTTGGAGAAAAGACCTTTAAAGTCCCTATTGATGCGGGATTTGACTGTCCCAATCGTGATGGAACTGTGGCTCATGGAGGCTGTACTTTTTGTACGGTTTCAGGTTCTGGAGATGCTATCGTAGCACCAGATGCGCCTATCCGTGAGCAATTTTATAAGGAAATTGACTTTATGCACCGCAAGTGGCCAGATGTGCAGAAGTATCTGGTTTATTTTCAAAATTTTACCAACACCCATGAAAAGGTGGAAGTGATCCGAGAGCGCTATGAACAGGCTATCAACGAACCAGGTGTGGTAGGAATCAATATCGGAACACGCCCAGACTGTCTACCAGACGAAACCATTGAATATTTGGCTGAGTTATCGGAGCGCATGCATGTGACGGTTGAATTGGGCTTGCAGACCACTTATGAAACAACCTCTGACCTGATTAACCGCGCCCATTCTTATGAATTGTACGTGGAAACGGTTAAGCGTTTGAGAAAGTATCCTAAGATTGAGATTGTTTCTCATCTGATCAACGGTTTGCCTGGTGAAACCCATGAGATGATGGTTGAAAATGTTCGCCGCTGTGTCACGGATAACGATATTCAAGGGATTAAATTGCACTTGCTTCACCTCATGACCAATACGCGTATGCAACGGGATTACCACGAGGGACGTTTGCAACTGATGAGTCAGGACGAATATGTCAAGGTCATCTGTGATCAACTGGAAATCATTCCCAAGCATATCGTCATCCATCGAATCACAGGAGATGCACCTAGAGATATGCTGATTGGTCCTATGTGGAGCCTCAATAAATGGGAAGTGCTAAATGCTATTGAAGCTGAAATGCGACGTCGTGGAAGTGTTCAAGGATGCAAGGCTGTAAAACAGGAGTTTGAAAATGAAAAGACCACTTGAGATGGCACATGATTTTTTGGCTGAGGTAGTGACAAAAGACGATATCGTAGTGGATGCGACCATGGGAAATGGTCATGACACACTTTTTCTAGCCAAGCTAGCTAAGCAAGTCTATGCTTTTGATATTCAGGAGCAAGCCTTGGGAAAGACCCAAGAGCGTTTGAACCAAGCTGGCCTGACAAATGCCCAGTTAATCTTGCAAGGTCATGAGACACTGGACCAGTTTGTGACAGAAGCCAAGGCAGGAATTTTTAATCTAGGTTATCTGCCGTCAGCTGATAAGTCAGTCATTACCCAACCTCAGACGACGATTGAAGCATTAGAAAAGCTGTGTCATTTGCTCGTCAAAGGTGGACGGATTGCTATCATGATCTACTATGGTCATGAAGGAGGCGACCTCGAGAGGGATGCTGTCTTGGATTTTGTTAGCCAGTTGAACCAACAAGAGTACACAGCTGCCATTTACCGAACTTTAAACCAAGTCAACAACCCACCATTTTTAGTAATGATTGAAAAATTAGAGAGATATAGACATGGATAAACAATACCTACGTGAAAAGCTGGATGCCATGCGCCAGAATTTTGTCGAATCAACCCACCACGAACGAGCGGTGGGTGTGTTAGACCAAGCACACATGAGCAAAAAAATGCTTAAAATCAAGAAAAAATTAGTTGCTCTTGAAATGGAACGGTGCCAGAGAAAAATTGAGCACAAAGACTGTTCCAAGATTGACCAAAAAATCAAAGAGCAGAAGGAGATATTTGAATCCTGTTGTAAAAAAGATTAAGGAGGACGTGCGTGGAATTACTGATTTACCTCATCCTATTTTTACTGGTCTTGATTGTCTCGAGTACAACCAATAAGCTCCTGCCCTTTTTGCCTCTCCCTTTGGTGCAAATTCTTTTGGGAATTGTGATTGGTCTCTTTTTACCCAATACTGACTTTCACCTCAATACGGAGTTGTTTTTGGCACTGGTTATCGGGCCCTTGCTTTTCCGAGAGTCGGAGGAAGCGGATATTACGGCTATTTTAAAACACTGGCGAATCATTGTTTATCTCATATTTCCAGTGATTTTCATCTCGACCCTGAGTTTGGGTGGCTTGGCCCATCTTCTTTGGCTCAATCTTCCCTTGGCAGCTTGCTTGGCTGTTGGGGCAGCTCTTGGGCCTACGGATTTGGTGGCCTTTGCCTCTCTTTCGGAGCGGTTTAGCTTTCCAAAGCGCGTGTCCAATATTCTTAAGGGTGAAGGACTCTTGAATGATGCTTCTGGCTTGGTTGCCTTTCAGGTAGCTTTGACAGCTTGGACAACTGGAGCCTTTTCCCTTGGGCAAGCTAGTAGTTCGCTCATCTTTTCAATCCTAGGCGGTTTTTTGATTGGCTTTTTAACAGCCATGACCAACCGTTTCCTCCACACATTCTTGCTAAGTGTGCGCGCAACGGATATTGCCAGCGAACTTTTATTAGAATTGAGTTTGCCTCTGGTAACCTTCTTCCTGGCAGAAGAAGTCCATGTTTCAGGGATTATTGCCGTTGTAGTTGCAGGGATTTTAAAGGCAAGCCGTTTTAAGAAAATTACGCTCCTCGAAGCCCAAGTGGATACGGTGACCGAGACGGTTTGGCATACAGTGAACTTTATGCTCAACGGTTCTGTCTTTGTGATTTTAGGGATGGAGTTGGAAATGATAGCAGAACCTATCTTGACCAATCCAATCTATAATCCCTTACTGTTATTGCTATCTCTTATAGCACTGACCTTTGTCCTCTTTGCCATTCGTTTTGTCATGATTTATGGCTATTATGCCTATAGGACTAGACGTCTCAAGAAAAAGCTAAATAAGTATATGAAGGACATGCTTCTCTTGACCTTCTCAGGTGTCAAGGGAACCGTGTCGATTGCTACAATCCTTCTGATACCAAGTAATCTAGAACAGAAGTATCCTCTCTTACTTTTCCTTGTCGCAGGTGTGACGCTTGTCAGCTTTTTAACAGGCCTCGTGGTCTTGCCTCATCTTTCTGATGAACAGGAAGAAAGCAAGGACTATCTCATGCATATCGCCATTTTGAATGAAGTAACGCTAGAGTTGGAAAAAGAGTTGGAAGATACCAGAAATAAGCTCCCTCTCTATGCGGCTATTGACAATTATCATGGACGTATTGAAAATCTCATCCTGAGTCAAGAAAATAAGGGGGCTCAAGAAGACTGGGAGGCCTTAAAACTTCTCATCCTCAGTATTGAAAGTGATGGTTTAGAACAGGCTTACGAAGAAGGCAAGATGAGTGAGCGTGCTTATCGGGTTTACCAACGTTATTTGAAAAACATGGAACAAAGTATCAATCGTAAGTTTGCGTCACGATTGACCTATTATTTCCTTGTTTCCTTGCGGATTTTACGTTTTCTCCTACACGAAGTCTTTACCTTTGGCAAGACCTTCCGCAGTTGGAAAAATGAAGAATCACAGAAACTCAGAGCCCTTGACTATGATCAAATTGCAGAGCTCTATCTAGAAAATACAGAGATGATTATCGAAAGTTTGGAGAACCTAAAAGGTGTTTACAAGAGTTCTTTAATCAGCTTCATGCAAGATTCTCGTCTCCGTGAAACAGCTATCATCACTAGTGGTGCCTTTGTCGAACGGGTTATCAATCGTGTCAAACCCAACAATATTGATGAAATGCTGAGAGGCTATTATCTGGAGCGCAAGTTGATATTCGAATATGAAGAAAAACGATTGATTACGACCAAGTATGCCAAGAAGTTACGACAAAATGTCAATAACTTAGAGAACTATTCTCTCAAGGAAGCTGCCAATACCCTGCCTTATGATATGGTGGAATTGGTAAGAAGAAATTAATCAAGATTATAAGTGAAGGAGTGTGACATGAAGAAGTGGTGGAAAGAGTTGATAGACAAGCCTTTAGTAAAAGCTTTTTTGCATTATTATCAAGCATCAGATAGTGAGTTGACCAGTGTCGCAGTAGCCTACTATTGGTTGATTTCGATTTTTCCACTTCTTTTGGTGGTGGTTAATATCCTCCCTTATTTTCGAATTCCAGTTTCCAATTTTTTAAAGGTCGTTAATGAATTCTTGCCAGAAACCATGTATGATGTGGTCGCAAAGATTATTACAGAAGTGCTGACCCAACCGTCAACGGGCTTATTGAGTTTTGCGGTTTTATCAGCCCTCTGGACCTTTTCAAAATCCATGAATTTCCTACAGAAAGCCTTTAATAAAGCTTACGGAGTAGCTAAAAATCGTGGGATGATTTCTCATCAACTCATGAGTTTGTTTGTCAGTTTTGGTCTGCAGATTCTCTTTGCCTTAGCTCTTTTTCTGAGTGTCTTTGGTCGAATGCTTCTCAACCTTATCAAGAGCTACTGGAAATCGGATAGTCCTCTCTTTGATTATCTACAGGATCTGACAGGCCCCTTGGTCTATGCTTTGATTTTTGCCATCCTGGTCATGCTCTACTATTTTCTACCCAATGTTAAGGTGCGAAGGATTCGATCTGTATTGCCAGGTAGCACCTTTGTCTTGTTAACTCTGGCCTTACTTCTCAATATCTTTTCAGTCTATGTTAACAATTATGTCAATCACCTAGTGGACGTCCGTTTTTTCAGTTCTATTGTTGTAGTAGTCATGATGTTCTGGTTTATTCTCATAGCTAAGATTTTAATTGTCGGAGCGGTGATCAATGCCAGTGTTCAGAGTTTGAAAGATAAGAGCTTGAGAATAAATTAACTCATTTTTTATCCATTACAAAACGCATACTATCAGGCTTTATAAAACCTTGATAATATGCGCTTTTTTGATTATGAAAATTAATAGATAAACATGGCATCACCGAAACTGAAGAAGCGGTAGTGTTCTTGAATGGCATGGTGATAAGCGTCTAAGACTAATTCACGGCCAGCAAAGGCAGAAACCAACATAACCAGAGTTGATTTTGGTAGGTGGAAGTTGGTTGAAAAGGCATCTACAACCTTCCATTCGTAGCCAGGTTTGATAAAGATATTGGTCCAGCCAGAATCTGCTTGGATTTGCCCAGCAAACTTAGAACCAATAGTCTCCAAGGTGCGGATAGAAGTGGTTCCGACAGCGATGACGCGACCACCATTTTCCTTAACAGAGCGAAGGGTGGCAGCAGCTTCCTCAGAAAGTTGGTAGAATTCTGAGTGCATTTCGTGTTCGTCCAGATTGTCAACTGAAACGGGTCTAAAGGTTCCGAGTCCGACATGAAGAGTCAGATAGACTAGATGAACACCCTTAGCTTGGATTTCTGCTAGCAGTTCTTTGGTGAAGTGAAGACCAGCAGTCGGTGCAGCAGCAGAGCCACTTTCTTTGGCGTAAACGGTTTGATAACGTTCACGGTCATCCAATTTTTCGTGGATATAAGGTGGCAGAGGCATTTCTCCTAAACTTTCCAAAACTTCTAGGAAAATTCCTTGGTATTCAAAGCGGACAATACGGCCCCCGTGGGTCAATTCTTCCGTAACGACAGCGCTGAGGCGACCATCACCAAAGCTGACACGAGTCCCGACCTTGAGGCGTTTGGCAGGTTTAGCCAGAACTTCCCACTCATCTCCAGTAGTATTTTTGAGCAGGAGAAGTTCCACATGACCGCCAGTCTCTTCCTTTTGACCATAGAGGCGGGCAGGGAGAACGCGGGTGTCGTTCATGACAAGGGCATCACCAGGTTCCAGCATATCAATAATAGAGTGGAAGTGTTTATCCTGCATTTCTCCCGTCTCACGGTTGACGATGAGGAGTTTAGAGGCATCTCGTTTTTCAAGGGGCGTTTGGGCAATCAATTCCTCAGGCAAGTGGAAATCAAAATCAGCTGTATTCATATATCTGTTCATTCTTTCTAAGTTCTAATCCTATCCATTATAACATGTTTCAAGTATAGTCGCTCTTTTTTTAGAAATTAAATCGTTTTCACTTGACAAAAATTGGTCTATACCATATAATAAATATAGATTGAAACGGAGGATGAAAAGATGAAAGTTATTAAAGTTGAAAACCAAATCGAAGGTGGAAAAGTTGCTTTTGAGATTTTGAAGGAAAAAATGGCCAACGGCGCTCAAACCCTAGGACTTGCGACAGGAAGTAGCCCACTTGAATTTTACAAGGAAATTGTTGAGAGTGACCTTGATTTTTCAAATCTAACTAGTGTCAACCTTGATGAGTATGTGGGGCTTGATGGGGACAATCCACAGTCTTATCGTTACTTCATGCAAGAAAACTTGTTTAACCAAAAACCATTTAAAGAAAGTTTCTTGCCTCGTGGGGTTAAGGACAATGCTGAAGCTGAAGTTGAACGCTACAACCAAATTTTGGCTGACCATCCAGTTGATCTCCAGATCTTGGGAATCGGTCGCAATGGACATATTGGATTTAATGAACCTGGTACTCCATTTGACAGTCAAACACATCTAGTAGCACTTGATCAGTCTACTATTGAAGCCAATGCACGTTTCTTTGACAAGATTGAAGACGTCCCAACCCAAGCCATTTCAATGGGGATTAAAAACATCTTGGATGCCAAGTCAATTATTCTCTTTGCTTACGGTGAGTCGAAAGCAGAAGCCATTGCCGGAACCGTGTCTGGTCCAGTGACTGAGAACTTACCAGCAAGTAGCCTGCAAAATCACCCTGATGTGACTATTATTGCAGATGCTGAAGCGCTTAGCTTACTTGAAAAATAAAAAACGAAACCCTGCAGTTTCTTCTACCTGAGTGCTTTAAACTCTTGTATAAATGGCAGAAAAAATCAAAATTAAACCGCATTTTTTCTTGACAATTATTCCTTTTACGTGTAAAATAGAATAGATCTTGAACTTGAAGGGAGTGAAAAAAATGTCTAAAACAGTAGTACGTAAGAATGAATCTCTTGACGACGCACTTCGTCGTTTCAAACGTGCGGTTACTAAAGCTGGTACTCTTCAAGAAACACGCAAACGTGAATTCTATGAAAAACCTTCTGTAAAACGTAAACGTAAATCAGAAGCAGCTCGTAAACGTAAAAAATTCTAATTAGAAATGAAAGGCTGGAGAAATCTAGTCTTTTTTCTTTTAATACTCTTCGAAAATCTCTTCAAACCACGTCAACGTCGCCTTGTCGTATATATGTTACTGACTTCGTCAGTTTCATCTACAACCTCAAAGCAGTGCTTTGAGCTGACTTCGTCAGTTCCATCTACAACCTCAAAACAGTGTTTTGAGCAACCTGCGGCTAGTTTCCTAGTTTGCTCTTTGATTTTCATTGAGTATAAATAAATACTCCAAAGCCTGCAAAAATCTGAAATATCCTCCTACAATTTGATATAATAGAGAGAAGAACTCATTTGAAGGAGGAAATGATGTCGGTTTTAGTAAAAGAAGTGATTGAAAAGCTTAGACTAGACATTGTCTATGGCGAACCAGAATTGCTTGAAAAGGAAATCAATACAGCGGATATTACGCGACCTGGTCTTGAAATGACAGGCTATTTTGACTACTATACGCCAGAGCGGATTCAACTTTTGGGGATGAAGGAGTGGTCTTATCTGATCAGTATGCCTTCCAACAGCCGCTATGAAGTTTTGAAAAAAATGTTTCTACCTGAGACACCTGCGGTCATTGTTGCCCGTGGTTTGGTGGTTCCAGAGGAGATGTTAAAGGCAGCCAGAGAATGTAAGATTGCCATTTTAACCAGCCGTACGGCTACTAGTCGTTTGTCTGGAGAGTTATCTAGCTATCTGGATTCTCGTTTGGCAGAACGTACCAGTGTGCACGGTGTCTTGATGGATATCTATGGGATGGGTGTTTTGATTCAGGGCGATAGTGGCATCGGTAAGAGTGAGACAGGTCTAGAACTTGTCAAACGTGGCCACCGCTTGGTAGCTGATGACCGTGTCGATATCTTTGCCAAGGATGAGATTACTCTTTGGGGTGAACCGGCTGAAATCTTGAGACACCTGATTGAAATTCGTGGGGTTGGGATTATCGATGTTATGAGTCTCTACGGTGCGAGTGCGGTCAAGGACTCTTCACAGGTTCAACTTGCTGTCTATTTGGAAAACTATGATACACATAAGACCTTTGATCGTCTTGGCAACAATCCAGAGGAACTAGAAATTTCTGGCGTAGCCATTCCTCGTATCCGCATCCCAGTTAAAACAGGTCGTAATATCTCTGTCGTGATTGAGGCAGCTGCTATGAACTATCGTGCCAAGGAAATGGGCTTTGATGCGACCCGTTTGTTCGAAGAACGCTTGACAAATCTCATTGCTCAAAACGAGGTGCCTAATGCTTGATCCAATTGCTATTCATCTAGGTCCTCTAGCCATTCGTTGGTATGCCTTGTGTATTGTGACAGGCTTGATTCTTGCGGTTTATTTGACCATGAAAGAAGCGCCTAGAAAGAAGATCATACCAGACGATATTTTAGATTTTATCTTGATAGCTTTTCCTCTGGCTATTTTAGGAGCTCGTCTCTACTATGTCATTTTCCGTTTTGATTACTATAGTCAGAATTTGGGAGAGATTTTTGCCATTTGGAATGGTGGTTTGGCTATTTACGGTGGTTTGATTACAGGGGCTATTGTACTTTATATCTTTGCTGATCGTAAACTTATCAATACTTGGGATTTTCTAGATATTGCAGCGCCTAGCGTTATGATTGCCCAAAGTTTGGGTCGCTGGGGCAATTTCTTTAACCAAGAAGCTTATGGTGCAGCAGTGGATAATTTGGATTATCTACCTGCCTTTATCCGTGATCAGATGTATATTGAGGGGAGCTACCGTCAACCGACCTTCCTTTATGAGTCTCTATGGAATCTACTTGGCTTTGCCTTGATTTTGATATTGAGACGAAAATGGAAGAGTCTCAGACGAGGTCATATCACTGCTTTCTACTTGATTTGGTATGGTTTCGGTCGTATGGTTATTGAAGGTATGCGGACAGATAGCCTCATGTTCTTTGGACTTCGAGTGTCTCAATGGCTTTCAGTTGTTCTTATCGGACTGGGTATTTTTATCATTCTATATCAAAATCGAAAGAAGGCCCCTTACTATATTACAGAGGAGGAAAACTAAATGTTAGAAGTTGCATATATTCTTGTTGCGCTAGCTTTGATTGTATTTTTAGTCTATCTAATCATTACTGTACAAAAGCTTGGACGTGTTATCGATGAAACAGAGAAGACGATTAAAACCTTGACTTCAGATGTGGATGTGACCTTGCATCATACCAATGAATTGCTGGCTAAGGTCAATGTCTTGGCAGATGATATCAATGTCAAGGTGGCAACGATTGATCCACTCTTTAATGCTGTCGCAGATTTATCTCTATCTGTTTCAGACCTCAATGACCATGCGCGTGTCTTGAGCAAGAAAGCTTCATCAGCAGGTTCAAAAACACTTAAGACTGGTGCAAGTTTGTCAGCTCTTCGTCTTGCAAGTAAATTTTTCAAAAAATAAAAAAGGAGAATTCTTATGGGTAAACTATCCTCAATCCTTTTAGGAACCGTTTCAGGTGCAGCTCTTGCCTTGTTTTTAACAAGTGACAAGGGCAAACAAGTTTGCAGTCAGGCTCAAGATTTTCTAGATGATTTGAGAGAAGATCCTGAGTATGCTAAGGAGCAGGTCTGTGAAAAACTGACAGAAGTCAAGGAACAGGCTACAGATTTTGTTCTTAAAATCAAAGAACAGGTTGAGTCAGGTGAAATCACTGTGGACAGCGTTCTTGCTCAAGCTAAATCATGTGCTCGTCAAGCGACAGAAGCATCAAAAGATCGATTCAATAATCTCAAGGAGCAATGGCAAGAAAAGGCAGAAATTCTTGACCAAGCAGAAGAGATTGTGATTGATATCAAAGAAGAAAAAATCTAGATTTGATGAGACTGGGCAAAAACTCAATTCTCGGAGAAAATGAAGTAGATTTTCCCACAATAAAACGCATAGTATCAAGGTTTTTCAAGACATGATATTATGCTTTTTTTGATTTTGAAGACTTTTTGACAAACCTTTTTTAAAACACATGAGTGTTATGATTTTTTATGGTATAATGGCAGTGTTAGAAGTGAAATATTTACATTTTTTTATATTTTACTGATATTTTAGTAATATTAAGCAATCCATTTTCTATGATTAGAAATCAATGCGATAGTTTAGGACAAAGTAGAGGAAAAGCTCTAAAATTTTAGTCAAGATTTAGTATTCTGTCTATGTAAAATATTAGAAGCCTCTATTTTGTAAAAAATAGCTAGAAAGAAAGTTTGTAAAATGAAAGATATTTTTAATAAACGTCAACGTTTTTCGATTCGAAAGTTTTCTGTTGGAGTGGCTTCTGTATTAATAGGAATTACCCTGTTTACACCATCTCAGGGAGTACTGGCTTCTACGGAAAATTCTCTACCTTCTGTGGAGAAAAGAGAAGCAGTTCAACCTATACCAGATAATCAAAATAATCCTGCTTCTGAGTTAGATACCAGAGAGGTTCCAATAGGATTTACAAGGACTACAGAACCCGCTACATCTGGGGATAAGGAAAATAATAGCTTGACCACAAGGGCTTCCGTGGCGGATGAAGACAGGTCAAGCACTCCAGAGGTGAGAGCAGCATCCAATCCTTCCGAGGTTAAAAAGTATGAATTAACTGATGAGTATGCTAAGCAAATAAAAGCAGGAGTAATCGGTTCAGAAGGTAATAAGCTTGACAGTTTGTTACTAAACGGCCCTAAGTTAAGTCCAGAAGCTTATACAGATGAAGATTACTTGAAGGATAAAGAAGAACTTTATATTTATGAAAAGGACGGAAAAAAGTATGTAGGCTATAATAGTCATCCTATGTTAGAAGATACTGATGGTGATGGTATTATTGACAGTAAAGAAAAGCCAGATGAAAAATTAAAATGGAATGTCAGTGAGCGCGATATGATTATGTTCATGGAATTGTCTTACCGTGATGATGATTATATTGATAAAGTTTTAAATAATAAGAAGCAATTAACAGAGGCGGATTTATACAAAAAGAAAGGCGAAAGTAAACCACGCTATGAATACATGATGATGAATAGGGAATTAGCTCCTTATTGGAAAAGAAAGAAAAGCTATCATACATCCAGTGGACTAGATGCTGTCTTGTATGAAACTAAGAGTGATTTCTTATATTTACCAAATGGAACTGCACAAGTGTTAGCCTTTCGTGGAACAAGTGATGCCAAAGATATTGTGGCTGATGGAGTACTTGGAGTAGGAAGCAATCCTCAGCAAGGGAACGATGCAGAAAATATCATGCGCGAACTAGCTAAAGATAAGAGTATTACCAATCTTTATTTGACAGGACATTCTTTAGGAGGATACTTAGTACAACGGGCAATGGTTGAAGCCTATCAGTTGGCATATTCTGATAGCAGAGTCATGTCTCCTAAAGAACAGCGGGCTTATAGAAACTTTTATAATAATGTATTAAAAAAAGGAACAACATTCAATGCTCCAAAAGTTGTGACAAGTTGGGTTTCCCGTCGTGAATTTTGGCAAAAAGGTTTAGATAGCAAAAAAATAGCTAAGTCTGGTAAAATGACTCATTATATTGTTGATAATGATTCGACGATAAGAAAAGGTGTCAGCAATGATAGTGATGTTGTTATAAATGTTGGACGGACAAGCGGAGGTCATAGTTCACGTTCTTATTTTGAAGCCGATCTGATTAATAGACGATCAGAGTTTATGTCTGGGAAACGAATTTCCTTAGATGGGACAGGTTATCAAGATAAAAAAATTACAACAGTTAAATCTGTAGAAAAAGTTGGAGAAACTACTGTATACAGTAAAAGCGGAGATGACATCATTAAGTCAACAACTGTGAGTATGAAAGATCCTGATACAGGACAGATTACTAAAAATACACTTGATGAAGTGTTTAAGAAAGATGGTGCCAAGGCTAAGGTTGTCGTTACACCACTTGATCCAAGTGTTCGTTATGAAAAAGACGCCACAAGGGCTAAAGAAGAAGCAAAAGTCACAGTATCTGGTACTCCAGGCACTAGTACAGTAACGACAACTTATACAGTAAATCCAAACAATGGAGAAGCTATTGCACATGTAGGACAACCAGTAGTTAAGCAACCGGCAATAGAAACAGTTGTCAAAGTCGCAGCCAAGGATGAAGTAGAATACATTAAAAAAGGAGCCGACGTTGTTAAGAAGACAACAAGCTACACAGTAAACTCAAAAACTGGCAGTCTTACTTCGACTGAGAAGGAAGAAGTAGTCAATAAAGGTGGCGCGAAGGATTTAGTTGAGTATAATTCAGTTGAACCCAAACCAGTTTATTTAAAAGATGAGAACAGTCCAAAAGGTACTGATACCGTTCAATTTCCAGGGAAATCAGGAAAAACTAAAGTCACCACAACCTATAGCGTAAATCCAGTAAATGGAACCCTAACTCCATCAAAAAGCAAACCAGAAGTCGTAACTATACCAATAGCTAGAGTTGTAAAAGTGGGAGCGAAAGATAAAGTAGAAGTAGAGACAATCCCATCCCCAGTAAAATACGAAAAAGATATTAGTCGAGAAAAAGGCCAAGACAATATTACTGTTGCAGGAAAAGACGGAAGTAAAACAACAACAACGACTTATACAGTAAATCCAAACAATGGAGAAGCTATTGCACATGTAGGAAATCCAGTAATAGTAAATCCAACAGAAACAATAGTTAAAGTTGCAGCGAAGGACAAAGTAGTAGAAACCCCGATTGAACCTGAAGTAGAATACGTTAAAGATGTTGAAGAAAACTTCGGTGCAACATCTCAGCGTACTGAGGGTAAAAAAGGTAAAACAGTTACTACAACTACTTACGATGTAGATCCAAAGGACGGTCATATCACAGAGCACGTTGGCAACCCAGTGGTCACCCCAGCTGGTAAAACAATCGTTAAGGTTGGGGCTAAAACTAAGGTTGAGCGTAGCAAGGATGACCAAGGTCGTGAAGTTATCAACACTACAACTTATGAAGTTGATTCAAAGACCGGTAAGGTGACTCCAACAACAGTAACTACTTACGGAACAAGGAAAGAAGCAACGGTTGAGAAGAAGGTAGTACCATCTCCAGTAGTTTACGAAAAAGATGATACAAAAGAAAAAGGTACTGAAGCAATCACTGTTAAAGGTGAAGATGGTGAAGATACAATCACAACAACGTACAAAGTAAATCCAACAACAGGGGAAATTACCCCAAGTGTAGGAAAACCAGTTCGTACGAAAGAACCAACTAATACGATCGTTAAAGTTCCAGCTAAGGATAAAGTAGACGTAGAAACAATCCCATCTCCAGTAAAATACGAAAAAGATACTAGTCGCGAAAAAGGTCAAGATAATATTACTGTCCCAGGAAAAGCTGGAAGTAAGACCACCACAACGACCTACACAGTAAATCCAAATAATGGGGAAGTTACTCCAAATGTAGGAGAGCCGGTAATAGTAAAACCAACGGATACAATTATCAAAGTAGCAGCAAAAGATAAAGTAGTATACTCTAAAGATGGGGATAACATTGTCAAAGAAGTTACTACATATATAGTAAATCCAACCAATGGAAACATCACAGGGCATACAACAAAAGAAACGTTTAAAGAAAACGGATTGAAGGATAAAGTAGAAGTAGAAACAATCCCATCTCCAGTAAAATACGAAAAAGATACTAGTCGCGAAAAAGGTCAAGATAATATTACTGTCCCAGGAAAAGCTGGAAGTAAGACCACCACAACGACTTACACATTAAATCCAAACAGTGGAGAAGCTATTGCACATGTAGGAGAGCCAGTAATAGTAAATCCAACAACTACTATCGTTAAAGTAGCAGCGAAAGATAAAGTAGTAACTTCTAAAGATGGAAATAACATTGTGAAGACAGCAACTTCATATACAGTAAATCCAGATAATGGAAACATAATAGAGCATACAACAAAAGAAACATTTAAAGAAAATGGATTGAAAGATAAAGTAGAAGTAGAAACAATCCCATCCCCAGTAAAATACGAAAAAGATGCTAGTCGTGATAGAGGTCAAGAAAATATTACTGTTGCAGGAAAAGACGGAAGTAAGACCACCACAACGACTTACACAGTAAATCCAGACAATGGGGAAGTTACTCCAAATGTAGGAAATCCAGTAATAGTAAATCCAACAGAAACAATAGTTAAAGTTGCGGCTAAGGATAAAGTAGTAGAAACACCAATTGAACCTGCAGTGGTTTATGAAAAAGATGACACTCGTGACTTCGGTACACCAGCTCAGCGTACTGAGGGTGAAAAAGGTAAAGCAGTTACTACAACTACTTACGATGTAGATCCAAAGGACGGTCATATCACAGAACACGTTGATAACCCAGTGGTCACCCCAGCTGGCAAAACAATCGTTAAGGTTGGGGCTAAAACTAAGGTTGAGCGTAGCAAGGATGACCAAGGTCGTGAAGTTATCAACACTACAACTTATGAAGTTGATCCACAAACAGGTAAGGTAACTCCTACAACAGTAACTACTTACGGAACAAGGAAAGAAGCAACGGTTGAGAAGAGAGTAGTACCATCTCTAGTACGTTACGAAAAAGATGATACGAAAGAAAAAGGTACTGAAGTAATCACCGTTAAAGGTGAAGATGGTGAAGATACCATCACAACAACGTACAAAGTAAATCCAACAACAGGGGAAATTACCCCAACTGTAGGAAAACCAGTTCGTACGAAAGAACCAACAGAAACAGTTGTAAAAGTTCCAGCCAAAGACAAAGTAGTAGACACACTAATTGAACCCGCAGTGGTTTATGAAAAAGATGATACTCGGGACTTCGGTACACCAGCTCAGCGTACTGAGGGTGAAAAAGGTAAAACAGTTACTACAACCACTTACGATGTAGATCCAAAGGACGGTCATATTACAGAGCACGTTGGTCACCCAGTGGTCACCCCAGCAGGTAAGACAGTCGTTAAAGTAGGTGCGAAAACTAAGGTTGAACACTCTAAAGATCCTGAAGGTCGTGATGTGACTGATACCACTACCTATGAAGTTGATCCAAAAACAGGTAAGGTGACTCCAACAACAGTAACTACTTACGGAACAAGTAAAGAAGCAACGGTTGAGAAGAGAGTAGTACCATCATCAGTACGTTACGAAAAAGATGATACGAAAGAAAAAGGTACTGAAGCAATCACCGTTAAAGGTGAAGATGGTGAAGATACTATCACAACAACGTACAAAGTAAATCCAACAACAGGGGAAATTACCCCAAGTGTAGGAAAACCAGTTCGTACGAAAGAACCAACGAATACAGTCGTTAAAGTTGCAGCCAAGGACAAAGTAGTAGAAACACCGATTGAACCAGAAGTGGAATACGTTAAAGATGTTGAAAAAGACTTCGGTACACCAGATGAGCGTACTGAGGGTGAAAAAGGTAAAGCAGTTACTACAACCACTTACGATGTAGATCCAAAGAACGGTCATATCACAGCACACGTTGGCACCCCAGTAGTCAGCCCAGCAGGTAAGACAATCGTTAAAGTAGGAGCTAAAACTAAGGTTGAACACTCTAAAGATTCTGAAGGTCGCGATGTGATTGATACCACTACCTATGAAGTTGATCCAAAAACAGGTAAGGTAACTCCGACAACAGTTCGAACTTATGGAATAACGAAAGAACCAAAAGTAGAGTTAGAACAAAATCCTAAGACAGGTGATGTTACAGTAACACCGAAAAAAACAGATAGTTCAACATATCAACCAGGAACTAAGGTAGAAATCCCAGGTGAAAATGGAGAAGGTAAAGTTACAGAACCAGGTAAACCATCTGTGGAAGTTCCAGTCGAAAATCCACCTGAGGTAACAATTTTTGAAAACGGTGTATTACCAGATTCGATTGAATTGCCAGAGCTAATGATTGAGGTTCGATGGATTGATGAAGCTGGAAATGTATTGAAACCATCCGTTAAGACAGGTAATGAAAAGGATGCTGAACATGGATCAATTCCAGGATATGAATTTGTACGAACTGTGATTGATGAAAATGAACCAGTAATGACCCACATTTTCAGAAAAGTAAGTGGAAGTACACATTCAAATCCAGCAACTCCACCTAAGGTAACAATTTTTGAAAATGGTGTATTACCGGCTTCAATTGAATTGCCAGAGCTAATGATTGAGGTTCGCTGGATTGATGAAGATGGAAATGTATTGAAACAATCTGTTAAGACAGGTAATGAAAAGGATGCTGAACATGGATCAATTCCAGGATATGAATTTGTACGAACTGTGATTGATGAAAATGAACCAGTAATGACTCACATTTTCAGAAAAGTAAGTTCAAACACAAATACAATTCCAGTAACACCTGATACTAATGGAAATTCTGGTCACGATACACCTGAGCTAACAACTCCAACTCCAATTCCAGTTGTGCCAGTAATGCCTGATGCTAATGGAAATTCTGGTCAAGATACAGCTGCACCAACAACTTCAGTTCCAGATGCAGTTGCTCCGAATGCAGATCAGGTAGATACTAAGACTACTAATGATAATGGAGCTAAGTCAAATGATTCTCAAAATGTATTGCCAAATACAGGAACAGAATCAAATGCTGCTCTTGCATCTCTAGGACTTCTTGGTATGCTAGGTGGTCTCGGACTTGCTCTTGCAAAGAAAAAAGAAGACTAAAAATGTAGTCAAAATATGAATGGTTCATTGTTAAGTGGACAATAAATAAAAAAATAACAACAGCCTTGTTCCTCATTTCAAGAGGTGCAAGGCTGTTCTTGTATTCTCGGAAAAGTAGATAGTATTCGTAATAAGATATAGTGGATTGAAATAAAATGTACGCAAATCGATTGGTCAATTTCTAAAAATGAATTAGGAGTCGTGTTGGACTATTCCAACTTCAATCCGCTATACTCATTTGAAATCAAAGCCCCCTATTTGGTGATAGCCTATTCAAGAAATATCGTTGTATAAGGATATACTTTGAAATGATAGGCATAGTGAATCAATGATTGGATTTTTAATTAATACTATCATCTATTTGTTTCTAAGACGTAAGTTTATGAATTTGATTTAAAATAATATAAATTTATATTCATGATAGTTATTTGAAGAATATCTTAAAATTAAGGGTCGGATATCTATTGTTATGGATATTTATTTTTAATTATTATAAACAACTTGATTGCGCTTTCTTGAAACTTACTGAAAATTCGTGAAATTAGCCATATTTACACTATTTTGTTTGATTGAATATGTTAAAAGTGTTATAATCTAGCTGTAATAGCTGTAATAGCTGTAATAGCTGTAATAGCTGTAATAGCTGTAAT
>CAURES010000028.1:0-19226 GCA_963523725.1 uncultured Streptococcus sp. | reverse complement strand
GATTTGACTTTCTGACTTCGAGGAAAATCTCCTTGTCTGTCGGCAATTGAGCAAACAAGGCTGATGCAATTCCCTGACCCTGATAGGTTTGTTTGACAGCGATTTGCAGGACTTCTGCCTCAAAAAGATTCTCCTGCACAGCTAGAAAGCCAATCACTTCTTCCCCATCATAAGCTAGAGCATACCAAGTCTGGTCTTGGGACAGGTCTGCTTGGATTTGTTCCAGCGTCCAAGGACTGACTGGGTAAACAGCTATCATAACAGCGTAGATGGCTTGAGCCAGATCAGGTTGCTGGTGAGTTCGTTTGATTTCTATCATAGGCGTTTAATGTAGGACTTACCAGACTCGGTATGGTTCTTGAGCCAGTTTTCCTCAGCCTCAACACGCTTGAGGTAGTTCGGCACAAAATCATGCAAGGAGTCTGCTTCCTTGTCCCAAGCCAAAAGAGCAAGATTGGCTGCATTAGGCAAGGTTTCTTTGTAATTAGTCCTTGGCAAGTGTTCTTGAATCTGCTCCACAAAGGGGGCAACTTCTCCGACAAAGGTTACCTGACTAGCACCCTTAACTTTCTCTAACACCTCTTCAAAAGATAGGTGCGCTTCTGGCATGACAGGTTTGGCATTTTCATAAAATCCTGCATAAACATTGTTGCGACGCGCATCCATCAAGGGAACGAACAAGCCTTCTTGTTGGTAGGGCACCAGAGCCAAGAGGCTAGACATACCAACTAACTCAATGTTCAGAGTATGAGCCAAAGTCTTGGCAGTTGCTACCGCGATTCGCAAACCTGTGTAGCTACCTGGCCCTTCCGCCACCACGATTCGGTCCAAATCCTTGGGTGTCCAATCCAAACTTGCCATCAAAAAATCGATGGCAGGCATAAGGGTAATACTGTGATTTTTCTTAATATTAATCGTCGTCTCGGCAAGAACCTGCTTGTCCTCTAAAATAGCGAGAGAAAGAGCCTTGCTGGACGTATCAAAAGCTAATACTTTCATAACACATTCCTATCTTTTTGTCTGCTTACTATTATACTACAAAAGCTGGCACATGGGAATTTTCTTTATCCCCAAACAAAAATGCCCCAGCATAAGCAGGGCATCTAGGCATTTAATCCAAAGTAAAATACAAACCAAACGACATAGGTTACGAGGAGGAGAAAAATCGAGTAGAGAGTCACAAAGGTAATTTTCCACAAGAACTTGGTTTGTCGTCGTTCCAGTTTGGCAAATAGAAGATTCCCCGCATAAACGCAAGCAACAAAAACAATAAAAGCTACCAAGCGAGCTCCGATAGCAAAAGCAAATAAGTTATACATAGGGCAACCTCCTTGACTTAAAATCTATATGGAATTATGACAAGCAATAAATTTCACTTCCGTTATCAATATAACACATTTTCTTTATTTTTGCAAACGCTTACCAAAGAAATCGGCCTGTGACTTTCTCGTTTCCGTCTTTTACTAATTTTTCATTTTGTGGTATAATTGAAATAATTGTAACGAATCAAGGTCAATCTAGACACAAAATGGAATGAAATCAAGCAAATCTATGCTAAAAGTTTGGAATAAGCTGACCTGTAAATAGAAAGGAACTATATGATTTACAAAGTTTTTTATCAAGAAACAAAAGAACGTAGCCCACGCCGTGAAACAACACGCGCACTTTACCTAGACATCGATGCCAGCTCAGAACTTGAGGGCCGTATCGCTGCTCGCCAACTTGTCGAAGAAAATCGCCCAGAGTACAACATCGAGTATATCGAACTCTTGTCTGACAAATTGCTAGATTACGAAAAAGAAACTGGCGCCTTCGAAATTACGGAGTTCTAATATGGCCTATACTCTTAAACCTGAAGAAGTCGGCGTTTTTGCCATCGGTGGTCTGGGAGAAATCGGGAAAAACACATACGGAATTGAATACCAAGACGAGATTATCATCGTCGATGCTGGGATTAAATTCCCAGAAGATGACTTGCTGGGTATTGACTATGTCATTCCTGACTACTCTTACATCGTGGACAATATCGACCGCGTCAAGGCTGTTTTGATTACACACGGACACGAGGACCACATCGGTGGGATTCCTTTCCTGCTCAAGCAAGCAAATGTCCCTATCTATGCTGGACCGCTTGCCTTGGCTTTGATCCGTGGGAAACTCGAAGAACACGGCCTCTTGCGCAACGCCAAACTTTACGAAATCAACCACAACACTGAGTTGACCTTTAAAAATCTCAAGGCAACTTTCTTTAGAACGACTCACTCTATTCCAGAGCCTTTGGGAATTGTCATTCATACTCCTCAAGGGAAAATCGTCTGTACAGGTGACTTCAAGTTCGACTTTACTCCAGTTGGAGAACCTGCGGACTTGCACCGTATGGCAGCCCTTGGTGAAGAAGGTGTGCTCTGTCTCCTGTCTGACTCAACAAATGCGGAAGTGCCAACCTTTACCAACTCTGAAAAAGTCGTTGGTCAGTCCATCATGAAGATTATCCAAGGTATTGAAGGACGTATCATCTTTGCATCCTTTGCCTCAAATATCTTCCGTCTCCAGCAAGCAACAGAAGCTGCTGTTAAGACTGGACGCAAGATTGCTGTCTTTGGACGTTCTATGGAAAAGGCCATTGTCAACGGAATCGAGCTTGGCTACATCAAAGCTCCTAAGGGAACCTTTATCGAGCCAAATGAAATCAAAGATTACCCTGCTGGCGAGATTCTGATCCTCTGTACAGGTAGTCAAGGCGAGCCGATGGCAGCCCTCTCTCGTATCGCCAACGGAACCCACCGCCAGGTGCAACTCCAACCAGGTGATACCGTTATCTTCTCTTCTAGTCCAATCCCTGGAAATACGACTAGCGTCAACAAGCTGATTAACATCATTTCAGAAGCTGGTGTCGAAGTTATCCACGGTAAGGTTAACAATATCCATACATCTGGACACGGTGGTCAGCAAGAGCAAAAACTCATGCTCCGCTTGATTAAGCCAAAATACTTCATGCCTGTCCACGGTGAATACCGCATGCAAAAAGTCCACGCTGGACTAGCGGTAGATACTGGTGTTGAGAAGGACAATATCTTTATCATGAGCAATGGTGATGTGCTTGCCCTTACTGCTGACTCAGCTCGTATCGCAGGTCATTTCAACGCCCAAGACATCTATGTCGATGGAAATCGTATCGGTGAAATCGGTGCTGCTGTCCTCAAAGATCGTCGCGATCTATCTGAAGACGGTGTCGTTCTGGCAGTCGCAACTGTTGACTTCAAATCGCAGATGATTCTGTCTGGCCCAGACATCCTTAGCCGAGGCTTTGTCTACATGAGAGAGTCTGGCGACTTGATTCGCCAAAGCCAGCGTATCCTCTTCAATGCAATTCGTATCGCACTGAAAAACAAGGACGCTAGCGTTCAATCTGTCAATGGTGCCATTGTCAACGCTATTCGCCCCTTCCTCTATGAAAATACAGAACGTGAACCGATCATCATCCCGATGATCCTCACACCAGATGAAGAATAATACTCTTCGAAAATCTCTTCAAACCACGTCAGCTTCGCCTTGCCGTATATATGTTACTGACTTCGTCAGTTCTATCTACAACCTCAAAGCAGTGCTTTGAGCAACCTACGGCTAGCTTCCTAGTTTGCTCTTTGATTTTCATTGAGTACAAGTCAACAAAACAGCCCCGTCTTCGGAGCTGTTTTTCTCTATGCTTTCTTTTCTTGATTTTTAGAAATACTACGATTTTTACCTTCCAGATACACCATCAAAATAGAAATATCTGCTGGGTTTACTCCCGAAATACGGCTGGCTTGGCCGATGGTTTCTGGATTGATGAGTTTGAACTTCTGACGGGCTTCTGTTGCGATAGAGTCAATGTCATCCCAGTCAATATTGGCTGGAATGCGTTTTTCTTCCATGCGTTTCATCTTGGCAACCTGGTCCATGGCTTTGGAAATATAGCCTTCGTACTTGATTTCTGTTTCAATCAATTCGATAATCTTGTCATCCAAGTCCTCTGCAGCTGGTCCGATGAAGGCTATCACATCTTGATAAGAAACTTCTGGACGGCGAAGGAATTCCTTGGCTGTCACTGCATCTGTCAAAGGCTTGAAGCCCATTTCCTCAACCTTGGCATTGGTTTCCTTGACTGGCTTGAGTTTGATACTGTCTAGGCGTTTCATCTCATTTTCAAATTGATTTTTCTTGATTTCAAAGCGAGCCCAACGTTCATCATCCACAAGGCCAATCTCACGTCCCATCTCGGTCAAACGCATATCAGCATTGTCATGACGGAGGATAAGACGGTATTCAGCACGACTGGTCAAGAGACGGTAGGGTTCAATGGTTCCCTTGGTCACCAAGTCATCAATCATGACCCCGATATAACCGTCACTGCGCTTCAAAATCAATTCAGGCTTGCCTTGGATTTTCAAAGCCGCATTGATCCCAGCGATAATCCCTTGGCCTGCTGCCTCTTCGTAACCTGACGTTCCATTTGTCTGACCAGCAGTGAAAAGACCTGAGATTTTCTTGGTTTCCAGAGTCGCACGCAACTGATGAGGCAAGACCATATCATACTCAATGGCATAACCTGTCCGCATCATCTCTGCATTTTCCAAACCTTTGATGGAATGAACCAAGTCACGCTGGACATCCTCAGGCAGACTGGTTGAAAGTCCTTGAACATAGACTTCCTCAGTATTGCGCCCTTCTGGCTCAAGGAAGAGTTGGTGACGTTCCTTGTCCGCAAAGCGCACAATCTTGTCCTCAATCGACGGGCAGTAACGAGGTCCCACTCCCTTGACCACACCTGTAAACATAGGCGCACGGTGGAGGTTATTTTGGATAATTTCATGACTGGTACCATTGGTATAGGTCAACCAGCATGGCACCTGATCCTTGACATAATCCTCATCACGTGAAGTGTATGAGAAATGATTAGGCGCTTCGTCTCCTGGCTGAATTTCTGTCACATCGTAATTGATAGAAGAAGCCTTGACACGTGGAGGGGTTCCTGTCTTGAAACGACCGATTTCGAGGCCCAGTTCCTTGAGATTGTCAGCAAGGTTAATAGAAGCCAAACTGTGGTTAGGACCTGATGAGTACTTGAGGTCACCGATGATAATTTCCCCACGGAGGGCCGTCCCTGTCGTCACGATAACGGCCTTAGCAGCATATTCTTGATGGGTCGCTGTACGAACACCGACAACTTTGCCGTCTTCCACCAAAATCTCATCAATCATGGTTTGACGAAGGGTCAGATTCTCTTGATTTTCAACTGTCTTGCGCATTTCCTTAGAGTAAAGCTCCTTGTCAGCCTGCGCACGAAGGGCACGGACAGCTGGACCCTTCCCTGTGTTGAGCATCTTCATCTGGATGTAAGTCTTGTCAATGGTTTTGGCCATCTCGCCACCGAGGGCATCAACTTCACGCACAACGATCCCCTTGGCAGAACCACCGATAGAGGGATTACAAGGCATGAAAGCCAGCATTTCAATGTTGATGGTCGCAAGTAAGACCTTACAACCCATACGGCTAGCAGCTAAGGAGGCCTCAACCCCAGCGTGTCCCGCACCAATTACAATAATATCGTATTCTTCAGTAAAATTATATGTCATTTCTTAACCTTTCAAAAATTTCTCGCAAATAAGGAACTAACTTCTCCTCCTCTAGAGCTTGATCCATAGTAACCCATTTAAAGTGTGTATGCTCTTCAGGATCTAATCTGATAATTGGCTTCTCCCCAACCCACTCTGCTTTATAAACTAAGCGAGTAAAGACCGTATCCTTAGAGGTATCCAGTTGACTATCTTCGTGAAGAAGTTTGAGCGAACTGCTATCTAGCCTAACTCCCGCTTCTTCAATGCATTCTCTAAGAGCTCCATCTCGCGGAAGTTCACCCTTTTCAACCCCGCCACCAGGAATATCCCAGTAAGTTGGATAAACATTGGGTTGTCCTCTTTTAATTTCCGAACGCTGAATGAGCAAATAATCATCACCACTATGAACAAGTACATGGGCAATAAGCTTAACCATCCTTTCCTCTCCTATTCCTCAAGATGAATGTGTCTTAGTTGGCCGTCCCAATCTGGCAGGGCTGTTTTTAAAAAGGCTGGAACTAGATTGATACCCTCAAGCTTGTCTATGTCAATCCATTCACAGGGCTGCCTTTTCTCATCTTCCTGCATGGTCAATGGGGCATCCTCAAGCAAGTCCACCAGATAATGAAACTCAACGTTGTGATAGGAAATACCGTCCTGTTCAAAACGATTTTCAACTACGAAAGCTAGCTGCCCAGCTTGAGCTTTAACACCCAGTTCTTCCCTCACTTCACGGACTACTGCGTCTTCCGTACTTTCATTGACTTGGATCGCACCGCCAATTGTGTAATACTTACCCTTATCTTTGGTGACTAGAAGCTTGCGATTTTGGAGAATCAAAGCTGTCGCCCGAACACCAAAAACTGTATTTCCTACTTTTGTCCGAAAGTCTTGCTGAGTCATTCTTGTCCTTTCCCTTAAACGACACAAAAACAGTCAAAACTCCAAAGAAGTGCAGGACAAAAAAGCCTGCAACATCCATGAGCTTTGACCATCATTTCTATTGCTTTTATTATTGTAGCAAATTGAGAAAATTTGTCAATCTAAATGTACTGACAAACTTGTCCATCACGGTAAGCATTGTCAATCAAACCGCCACCTAGACACTCTTCGCCATCGTAAAAGACAACTGCCTGTCCTGGTGTGATGGCGCGTTGCGGTTCTGCAAAGATGACCTCTGCCTTATCTCCTTTGACATGGACGGTCACCTTAGAATCAGGCTGACGGTAGCGGAATTTTGCTGTGCATTCTAGCGTAAACTCCTCTGGCATATCACGAGTAAAGTGGACTTGGCTAGCCTCTAGGCTGGTTGACATGAGCGAATCATGGTAGAAACCTTGGCCTACATAGAGAATATTCTTGCTTAGGTCTTTTCCGACAACGAACCAAGGGGCATTGTCACCACCGTGTTGTCCACCGATACCGAGACCGCCACGCTGACCGATTGTATAATACATAAGTCCTGCATGCTCGCCCATATCGCGTCCATCCACTGTCATCATACGACCAGGTTGAGCTGGCAGGTAGTTGCTGAGGAAATTTTTAAAGTTCTTTTCTCCGATAAAGCAAATCCCTGTCGAGTCTTTCTTCTTAGCAGTCGCAAGGCCTGCTTCTTCTGCTAATTTTCGCACTTCAGGCTTTTCCAAATGTCCCAGAGGAAACATGGTTTTTTGAAGTTGTTCTTGCGAAAGCTGGCTGAGGAAATAGGTCTGATCCTTGCCATTGTCCACACCACGAAGCATGTGAACAGTGCCATCCTCATCACGCGCCACTCGGGCATAATGCCCAGTAGCTACATAGTCTGCCCCCAAGGTCATGGCATAGTCCAAAAAGGCCTTAAACTTGATTTCCTTGTTGCACATAACATCTGGATTTGGCGTGCGTCCTGCACGGTATTCCGCTAGGAAATACTCAAAAACGCGATCCCAGTACTCTTTTTCAAAGTTGACAGAGTAGTAAGGAATGCCAATCTGATCTGCCACCGCAGCCACATCCTTGTAATCTTCGGTCGCCGTACAGACGCCGTTTTCATCTGTGTCATCCCAGTTCTTCATGAAGATACCGATCACATCGTAGCCCTGCTCCTTGAGAAGAAGAGCCGTCACCGACGAATCAACACCACCACTCATCCCCACAACAACACGTGTTTTAGAGTTCTCACTCATGGTAAGTCTCCCATCTATTCGTTTATTCACGATTGAAGGTCGTGTGTGCTTAACGATTGAAGGTCGCTTGAGCAGTATTCATTATAACATGCTTGGTTGGAGAAGACAAGAAAGAGGCTGTCAATCGACCAACCTCTTATTCTGAACCTATCAATCTAGCACTTTCTAGCTTCATTCGCTTTCTTAGCAACTGCAATCTGGTATTTCACTTGGTCAAATCCTGTACCTCCCAAGGAATTTCGTCTTTGAACAGCAGTTTTAGGTTGCAAGTAGACATAAATATCCTCGGCAATGAGGGAATGATAGGTTTGTAATTCCTCCAAAGTCCAATCTTGGATATTTTTAGCAGACTTGATAGAGTCTAGCACTAATCTTCCCACAACCTCATGAGCTTCTCTAAATGGCAAGCCTTTCCCTGCCAAATAATCTGCCAACTCAGTCGCATTTGAAAAGTCCTTCTCTGTCGACTCTTGCATTTTTTCCTTGTTTACCTGCAGGCTAGATAACATACCTGCCAATACATCGAGGGAATTTAAAATCGTTTCAACCGTATCAAACATTCCTTCCTTATCCTCTTGCAGATCCTTATTATAAGCTAAAGGTAAGGACTTCATGACTGTCAATAGCCCAAACAGATTCCCATAAACTCTGCCAGTCTTTCCTCGAATCAACTCAGCCATATCTGGATTTTTCTTTTGGGGCATAATAGACGAACCTGTTGTAAACGTATCTGACAAGGTAATGAATTGGTACTCAAAACTACACCAATTGATCATTTCTTCGCAAAAACGGCTCATATGCATCATGAGTATGCTGGCATTGGATAGAAATTCTAAGATAAAATCGCGGTCACTAACAGCATCCAAAGAATTTGTATAAGGTTGCTTAAACTCTAACAAATCGCTAGACAATTGGCGATCAATGGGGAAAGTCGTTCCTGCCAAAGCTGCCGCACCTAGAGGGCATAAGTCTGTATGCTTCTGGTTAAATTCAAAACGTTCACTGTCTCTTTGAAACATATTGTAGTAAGCCATCAGGTGGTGGGCAAAACTAATAGGCTGGGCATGTTGCAGATGGGTATAGCCCGGCATGATCGTCTCCACATGATTTTCCGCCAAGTCTAATAAAATACCCTTGAGATGAGCCAGTTTATCTAGGACATGGCCTAGTTGCTCCTTGAGATACAAGTGCATATCTGTCGCAACTTGGTCATTTCGAGAACGAGCCGTATGTAACTTCCCTGCAAGGGGACCAATTTTTTCTGTCAGCAACACTTCCATATTCATATGAATATCTTCGTTTGCGATATCAAAGTCAAGTTGGCCTGCCTCTAGCTCTTCTAAAAGCTCTTTCAAACCTTCTTGAATCTTTTCTGACTCCTTCAAACTCAAAATGCCCGTCTGGCCCAACATCTGAACGTGGGCTAAAGAACCAATCACATCAAATTTAGCTAATTTCTGGTCAAAAGATATACTCGCACCAAAGCGCTCTACCCAGTCTTCGACAGTACCTTCAAAGCGACCACCCCATAATTTTGTATTCTTAGCCATATCACATCCACCTCTCTAGCCAATCGCCCTATTTGGCGCTTTTTTGAACCTCAGAATGAACCTTGGTTGGAAGTCCCCACAACTTAATAAAGCCAACAGCCGCATCTTGGTCAAAGGTATCCGCACTGGTATAAGTCGCCAAATTTTCATCGTAAAGAGAATTTGGTGATTTCCGAGCTACGACCTGAGCACTTCCCTTATAGAGTTTGACTTTTGCAGTCCCATTGACAACTTTTTGGATCTCTTTAATATAAGCAATCAAGGCTTGTGTAGCTGGACTAAACCACAAAGCATTATAAATGAGATTTGATAATTCATTTTCTATGATTGGTTTAAAATGAGCCACTTCTCTCACAAGCGTCAAGTCCTCAATTTCCTTATGAGCTGTCAGCAGGGTCACTGCACCTGGACACTCATAGATTTCTCTTGATTTAATCCCAACCAAACGATTTTCCACGTGGTCAATCCGTCCGACCCCATGTTTTCCAGCTATTTCATTGAGTTTTTGAATCAAATCTGCCAATTTTAGCCCTTCTCCATTGAGGGAAACTGGAACACCTTCACTAAACTCAATATCAATGTATTCTGGAGTGTCTGGAGCTTGCTCTGGAGAAGATGTGATGCCAAAGGCTTCTTCTGGAGCCTGATTCCATGGATTTTCCAAAATACCACACTCATTGGCACGTCCCCAAAGATTTTGATCGACAGAGTAGGGATTGTCAAGGTCAGCAGGAACAGGTACTCCATTTTCCTTGGCATAATGAATTTCTTCCTCCCGAGACCATTTCCATTCACGAACTGGCGCAACCACTTTTAAATTGGGATCCAAGGCTGCAATCGATACTTCAAAACGCACTTGGTCATTCCCCTTACCTGTACAACCATGAGCAATTGTAGTCGCTCCTGTCTGATGCGCTATTTCAACCAATTTTTTAGAAATAAGAGGGCGGCTCAAGGCAGATACCAAGGGGTACTTTTGTTCATAATAGGCATGTGACTGAAGAGCCACTAGCACATAATCTGTAGCAAATTCGTCCTTAACATCAATGACATAAGATTCGACTGCCCCAACCTTGAGAGCCTTATCATGGATGAAATCTAAGTCTTTCCCTTCACCCACATCCATACAAACTGCAACAACATCATAGTCTTTCTTTAACCAGGTAATAGCAACTGATGTGTCCAAACCGCCAGAATAGGCCAAAATTACTTTTTCTTTACTCATGTTCTTTTCCTTCTTTCTATTTTTCAATGGACGCTTTAAAGGCATCCTCAATGAGTTTGTCTAATTCCCCAGACTCCTTCAACTTTTGAATGGTTTTATCTACTGCCTCTTTCAATTCCTTGCTATCTTTTTTCATGGCGACCGCATAGGAATCATCTTGCTCTTTTTCAAAATTGAGGTCTGCGATTGCTAAATCAGGATTATTTTCCACAAATCCCTTGGCAACAGGTTCTTCAAAGATAACGACATCCACTTGTCCTGATTTTAAATCTGTGATTAAATTCCCATTTTTAGGCAGAGATACGAGGGAAGAATTTTGTAGTAAGTCTTTCGCCATCGTCTCTTGAATCGAACCTTTCTGCGCTCCAACCTTTTTCTGAGCCAAGTCATTTACAGACTGATAAGTAGCTAGATCAGATTTTTTTACAATAACCTTGTTCTTGGAAGTATAGTATGGGACTGAAAAGTCAAACACCTTGCTCCGTTCATCTGTCTTAGAAACACCTGATATGGCAAGATCAGCTTTTCCTGATTGAACACTAGCCAGTACATTGTCAAAACTCATGGGAGATAGTTCCAATTCGACACCTAGTTCTGTTGCGATAGCCTTGGCTAATTCGATATCTGAACCCACAATCTGATTTTTCCCATCAACCACTTTTTGGTATTCAAATGGAGCAAAATCTGGATTGAGGGCTACAACCAATTTTCCTTTGGACTTGATAGCTTCAATTCCAGCCGATTGATTGTTACTACAAGCAAATAGTAGGGGGAGCATCACTAAACCAAACATCGTCATCAACACCTTCTTCATCTTATTCATAACAAAGCCTCCTTTATGTTTATTCTTTTTGGTTGTATAAATAATACTCCTATACTCATCGTTTGTCAAGCCTAAATTGAAAAAATTTTCAATTTGAAACAAAAAAACCTAGAAATACTACATAAAAATGTCATTCTTAGGCGTATTTATGCTATTCTCTCTGGAAAACATGAGTATTCAGTCATTCAAAAGGAGCTAAACGAACTCATTCCCCCTCTCCCAATTCAATGATTCGATGACATTGTTGGGCTACATAAGCATCGTGGATCATAATTAGGAAAAACTAACTTCTAAATAAAACCACACTGTCATTCCAATCTTGAACACAATCAAATTGAAAGGGATACTGTGTGGTTTTTGAATGTTTAGAGATTCATTTTTGGATAATTGTCAATCAGAATGTTCTTTTATCTGTCAATAACCCTAGAAAATCTTGTCGTTTCAAGTCTGAGAAGTGTTTGGTAGAAAGACTTCCTTTTTGAAGTCCATCATCTCTAACCTGTAAATAATAGCTATGTTGGCTTGTTTTAATTGTCAAAAAATCGCCAAATACAAAAAATTTTTTCCAGTTACGAATCTCAAATTCTTTCATCTCTGATTTTGGAATGCGGATAAGTCCTTGCCGCAAATCACGATGATGCTCACTTGTGAAAGTCATCCCATTCCCAAGATTTCTTATCAGCAGTTCATCTGGGGTCACCATCACCAGCGCTATTTTAGTTAAGAAAACTTCAACTGTTGGAGGTAAAATAGCCAAATTAAACCAAGGATGTAGGTAGCGATAAGCTAAGAAATAGTGAGACTCCTCACCCAAGCCTAGTTGTTTATACAAGTTCTTGACCTCACTATCTAACCTCGCTTCAAAAGACACATCCGAATGCTCTGCTTCCTTCTTCTGATTAAAATAACTCATCCAAACTAGGAAGCCTATAAAGACTATGATAAATATTCCTGATAAGATATATTTTAAATTGTAGTTCATCACTTAACCTCCTGATTCACTACTCCGCCTAAAGCAGAGGCTTATCTATTTTGAAAATAGTTCCATAACAACTTTAAATAAGACGGGTGTCATTAAAATGAGGATAATTCCTATCACAAATATCATGACTACTCGAAAAAGTTCCTTATTTTTAAACATTTTTCCACCCCTTTTCTAGCTACATCATAGTACTCGTTAAACCCATTTTAAAATTACACCAAGCTTATTTTAGTTTTCTTTTCTACTTTTTATATTACTATGATACAATATTTTTAATAGGATTTTATTATTTGTTAACTTTTTTCACGAAAAGGAGTCAATCATGCGTTATGATTTTGGAAAGGTCTATAAAGAAATACGTGAGTCAAAAGGATTGACTCAAGAAGAGGTCTGCGGAGATGTCCTTTCAAGAACTAGCCTATCAAAGATTGAAAGTGGCAAGGTAACTCCCAAATATGAAAACATGGAATTTCTTCTCCGACAGATTAATATGAGTTTTGAAGAATTTGACTACATCTGCCATCTCTATCAGCCGAGCCAACGGACAGAAATCATGCAAACTTATCTCAATATGAATTCCATTATTGGTAGTAATAGTCTAGTTCATTTTTTTGAAACATGCCAAAACTATCTCAAGACCCATCACGACCTGCCTATAGAAGAAATCCGGGATATGCTTGAAGTTGTCATTCATATCCGTCAGCATGGTGCAGAGCAACTGTCAGACCAAGTGAAACAGACTATCCAAAAGCTGTGGGAAAAAATTGAAAAACAAGATACATGGTATGAAAGTGACCTAAAAATCCTCAATACTATTCTTTTCAGCTTTCCAATTGAGCACCTCCATCTCATCACTGGAAAAATCTTGCAACGCTTAGAAGTCTATAAAAACTATCAACATTTATATGACTTGCGAATGACAATCCTACTCAACCTTTCCACCATTTACTTATACCATCAAGACAAAAACATGTGTCAACAAATCTGCTATACTTTACTAGAGGATGCCAAGAACAAGAAAAGCTACGATATGCTTGCTATCTGCTATGTCCGTATTGGGATTTGTAGGAATGATGCTAAACTTATCCAAAAAGGGTTCTCCCTTCTAGAGCTGACCGAGGAAACTTCTATGCTGTCTCATCTCAAAAAAGAAGTGGAGACCTATTATCAACCGAAGAAAATATAAAAAAGCCGAGGGGTTTCCTCGACTTTTCATATTATTCTGTTCGTTATTTCTTAATACCAACCATTGTTAAGCCAGAAGTTTTTAGCAGCTGACCATGAACCGTAACGTCCTGCAACGTAGGCATCTGCTACACGTTCTTGGTTAGCAGCTGAGTAGTCACCGTTCAAGTATGAATCTGTCAATTGGTAACGTCCGATGTATTGGCCGTTTGTAGCTGTGTAGCTACCACCTGATTCTTTTTGAGCAATCCATTCTTTAGCTTCTGCTTCAGATCCGCTTACAGTTGCAGCTGGTACTGGCGCTGAAGTTTCTGTTGTAGCAACAGTTTCTTCTGCTACAGATGCGCTTGCCACTGGAGCTGTTTCTTCTGTTACTTCTTTAGTTTCTGCTGCTGGGGCTAAAACAGTTTCATCCTGAGCTGCTGGTGCCGCATAAGTAGTTGGTGCTGGTGTTGCGACAGGCGCTACAGGGCCATCGATAACCAACTCTTGACCGACATAAATCATATGGACGTTGTCAATGTGGTTGTTTTCTGCCAATTTCTCAACAGTTGTGTTGTGAGTTTCAGCGATTTCTGAAAGTGTATCACCTTCTTTAACAGTGTAAGTTGATGATTCTTGAGCAGATACAAATGATGGAGCAAATACTGCAAACAAGGCAGCTACTCCTGCAAGAGTTGTTTTAATCTTTTTAGTTGTTGATTTCATATTTGAAAATTCTCCTTCTTTCTATAGTTCTATCATACCCTTTAAATATTACTGTTTCTTGACACTTTTATGTAGAAATATTACAAAATTATTTTTTATTTCCCTAAATAAGGTGTTTTTTGTCATAAAAGATACTATTTTTATGCTATTTGAGGTATTAGAAAGGTTTTCATCCACAATTAAAGTCAAGACCCTCATTCTTTGATATAATAGAGATAAGAATTTTTATAAGGGGAAACTGATGAAATCACTTCGTTTTCAATCTGTCTTTGATATCATCGGACCAGTTATGATTGGCCCATCTAGTAGCCATACCGCTGGTGCTGTTCGTATTGGGAAGATTGTCTCTTCCATTTTTGATGATACTCCGACAGAAGTCGAATTCCAACTATTTAACTCATTTGCCAAAACCTATCGAGGTCACGGAACAGACCTAGCCCTTGTTGCAGGTATTTTGGGCATGGATACAGATGATCCTGAAATCCCAAACAGTCTGGAGATTGCCCACAAGCGCGGCATCAAGATTGTCTGGACCATTCAGAAAGACAGCAATGCTCCTCACCCAAACACCACTAAAATTACCGTCAAAAATGCTCACAAAACCATCAGTGTGACTGGTATTTCTATCGGTGGAGGGAATATTCAGGTAACCGAACTCAATGGCTTTGCCGTCTCTCTCAATATGAATACACCGACTATCATCATCGTTCATCAAGATATTCCAGGTATGATTGCCCTCGTAACAGAGGCTCTTTCACGCTATGGTATCAATATCGCCCAGATGAATGTTACTCGTGAAAAAGCTGGTGAAAAAGCCATTATGATTATCGAAGTTGACAGTCGCAATTGTGATGAGGCCATCGAAGAAATTCGAAAAATCCCTCATCTACACAATGTCAATTTCTTTAAATAGGAGGAAGCATGTTTTATTCTATCAAAGAATTGGTCGAGCAAGCAGATCTGGACTTTCAAGGAAATGTCGCAGAACTCATGATTACAACAGAGTTTGAATTGACCGGTCGCGAACGTGAAGAAGTCCTCCTTCTCATGGAACGCAATCTGGAAGTCATGAAAGCCTCTGTCCAACTTGGCCTCAATGAAAATAAATCTCGTAGTGGCCTGACAGGTGGAGATGCTGCCAAATTGGATCACTACATTAAAAACGGAAAAACTCTGTCAGATTACACGATTCTCTCTGCTGCCCGAAATGCCATCGCAGTCAATGAACACAATGCCAAAATGGGCTTGGTTTGTGCCACTCCGACCGCAGGAAGTGCTGGCTGTCTCCCTTCCGTTCTTACTGCTGCTATTGAAAAATTAGACCTCAGCCACGAGCAACAGCTGGATTTCCTCTTTGCTGCTGGTGCCTTTGGACTAGTCATCGCAAACAATGCCTCTATCTCAGGTGCTGAAGGTGGCTGTCAGGCCGAGGTTGGTTCGGCCTCTGCTATGAGTGCTGCAGCCTTGACTCTAGCTGCAGGCGGAACACCTTATCAGGCCAGCCAGGCCATTGCCTTTGTCATTAAAAATATGCTGGGCCTCATCTGTGACCCTGTTGCCGGCTTGGTTGAAGTTCCCTGTGTTAAACGTAATGCCATGGGAGCCAGCTTTGCCTTCATCGCAGCAGACATGGCCTTGGCAGGTATCGAATCTAAAATCCCTGTGGATGAAGTTATCGATGCCATGTATCAAGTAGGAGCAAGCATGCCAACTGCCTTTCGTGAAACAGCTGAAGGTGGACTCGCTGCCACCCCTACTGGTCGTCGCTTACAAAAAGAAATCTTCGGAGAATAAGCTTATCAAATAGGAGAAACCATGACCTCTATCACAGCTATCTTTTTCGATCTGGATGGAACCCTCGTTGACAGTTCTATCGGGATTCACAATGCCTTTACTCATACTTTTAAGGAACTGGGGGTGCCTAGTCCTGATGCCAAAACGATTCGTAGTTTTATGGGACCGCCCCTTGAAAGTAGTTTTGCGACTTGCCTTCCCAAAGACCAAATTTCTGAGGCTGTCCAGATATACCGTTCTTACTACAAGGCAAAAGGCATCCATGAAGCTCAACTCTTTCCTCAAATTATAGACTTGCTTAAGGAGTTATCGAGCAATTACCCTCTTTATATCACCACGACAAAGAATACTCCAACCGCTCAAGACATGACTAAAAATTTGGGAATCTATCATTTCTTTGATGGCATTTATGGTTCCAGCCCTGAAGCACCCCATAAGGCAGATGTCATTCGCCAAACCTTACAGACACATCAACTAGCACCAGAACAAGCCATCATCATCGGAGATACCAAGTTTGATATGCTGGGAGCTCAAGAAACAGGCATTCAGAAATTGGCCGTCACTTGGGGATTTGGAGAGCAAGCAGATCTACTAAACTATCAACCTGATTATATCGCCCACAAACCCTTAGAAATTTTGGAGTATTTTCAATAACATAGACTGAGCGACAACCCCATTTCAGAAGAAAATGAAGTAATACTCAATGAAAATCAAAGAGCAAACTAGGAAACTAGCCGCAGGCTGCTCAAAACACTGTTTTGAGGTTGTGGATAGAACTGACGAAGTCAGTAACCATATCTACGGCAAGGCGACGTTAACGTGGTTTGAAGAGATTTTCGAAGAATATAAGTCTCTACATAACAAAACGCATATTACCAAGGTTCTTCTGTGTACTGACCTGATAATATGCGTTTTTCTTTTTTTATTCAACGTGGGTGGTTTGATTGGCAAAAGCGATAATGGCCTGCTTCAACTCATCTCCACTAAGAGTGCGGAACTCTTCAATCTTTTGATTGATAGCTTCTAGAGGCATGACATTAACCTTACCAACGAAAATCTTATCCATAACCTGATTGTCAACGAGTTCGGTTGATACCAAGAGTTCTTCGTAGAGTTTTTCTCCTGGGCGGATTCCAACTTCAACAATTGGAATTTCACTTTCGGTGTGTCCACTTAGAAGGACCATTTTCTTGGCCAAGTCATAAATCTTGACTGGTTTACCCATATCAAGGATAAAGACTTCCCCATCCTTGGCATAGGCACCAGCATGGATAACCAAACGGCTAGCTTCTGGAATAGTCATAAAGTAACGGGTCATGCGGAAGTCTGTCACCGTTACAGGACCACCTTCAGCAATCTGACGTTCAAAGACTGGAATCACACTACCACGGCTACCAAGAACATTCCCAAAACGAACTGCACAGTAGGTTGATTGGCTACGTTGGTTAAAGCCAGTGACAATCAACTCAGCCACGCGCTTGGTTGCTCCCATAACATTTGGTGGATTAACCGCCTTATCTGTCGAAATCATCACCATCTTAGGTACTTTGGCTTCATCAACAGCCTTAGCAACGTTGTAAGTTCCACGAATATTGTTTTTGAAGGCTTCTTTTGGATTGCGCTCCATCATAGGAACGTGCTTGTGGGCAGCCGCATGATAAACAATAGCTGGCTTGTACTGCTCAAAGACTTGCAACAAGCGGTCATAGTCTTGAATATCTGCGATAACTGGCACATAATCAATCCCTTGGAACTTACGAATCAATTCATGATAAACAAGGTAGATTGAATTTTCCCCATGACCGAGCAAGACGATGCGTTCAGGATTGAAGCGACTAACTTGGCGACAGATTTCAGAACCGATTGAACCTCCAGCACCTGTAACCAAGATTGTCTTACCTGTCAGTTCTGCGCCCAGACGCGATTCATCAAGACGAATTTCCTGACGACCCAAAAGATCTGTGATATCAATTTTTTGGAAGCCAGTAGCTGCTTGGTGAAGTCCCTGAACAACTGTTTCAACCTTAGGCATCTTGTAACATTTGACACCCAGCTTATTACACATCTGCAAGATACGCTCATATTCTGACGGGTCAAGCGACGGAATCGCAACGATAACACGCTCGATTTGATGGCGTTTGGCTAATTCAGGCAGATTATCATAAGAGCCCAAAACAGGAATCCCACCAAGTTTTTGACCCTTTTTCTTAGCATCATTATCTAAAATACCGACAAGTTCCAAATCACTAGTTGGATGTTGGTAACTATCCATAAAGAGAGCTCCACCATCACCGGCACCAATCAAGAAAGTCCGACGGTGTTCTCCATCACCACTTCCCTTTTTGCGTTTAGAGTAGATTAACTGCCAAGTAATCCGTGGCAATAAAATCAAGAAGGTACTCAACAAGATAAAGAGAATAATGAAACGGATGGAGAAGAGTGGCAAGAAGGCATAGCAGATACTATATGACAAGACGCTGCTGGCAGTCACACCAAAAAAGATTTTCATAAAGTCCGTAATCTTGCTGTAACGACTAATACTAGCATTCAACCCCCAAAATCCAATCATCAATTGATAAAACAAGAAGGCCAAACTCGTATAGATAATGTAGTCAACAGGTGCTGGATTAATCAATCCGTAGAATAAGATATAAGATACAATGATGGAAACCACCATACTCAAAATATCAAATATTCCCCAAAAAACCTGCTTTTGTTGTTTATTTAAAATTTCCACCAGATCAATCACATAATCTGTGAGTTTTTTATTCATAGAAATTTACTCCTCCTTAAAAGAGTCAGATGATTATACTCAATGAAAATCAAAGAGCAAACTAGGAAACTAGCCGCAGGTTGCTCAAAACACAGTTTTGAGGTTGTAGATGAAACTGACGAAGTCAGTCACATACCTACGGCAAGACGACGTTGACGTGGTTTGAAGAGATTTTCGAAGAGCATTATATTGTTATTATAACACTTTTTATCTAGTTTACGATTTGCTACAATCTTTTACTTGCTTTTTCGTAACAGTTTCATAAAAATAAACTGTCGGACAAATCCAGGACAAAGGGCAACCACCATCTGAATGGCAACACTCTTGGCATACTCCATGTAAGAAATTTGTCCTCGCTTCAGCATCCGTTGACGAGCTTGACGATAGAGTTTGAGGTAACGCAGTCCCCCACGACGCTCAAACA
>CAURES010000027.1:0-19231 GCA_963523725.1 uncultured Streptococcus sp. | reverse complement strand
TTATCAAAGACATCTGTAGATGGCATGCTGACTACACGGACTTTTGCTCCTTGACTAGCCAATTCTTTGGCAGCTGAGACAGCAAGATTGACCTCTGAACCTGTCGCAATCAAGATTGTATCAAAGTCTGCTGCATTTTCATAGACAACATAGGCACCTTTTGCAACTTTATCAAAGTCTGTTCCTTCTTCAACAGTCAAGTTTTGACGTGTCAAGACAAGGGCAGTTGGTGTTTTCTTACTTGTCACTGCAAGGTACCAAGCTGCTTGAGTTTCACGCGCATCTGCTGGACGGAAAACATTCAGATTTGGCATGGCACGAAGACCTGCTAAATGCTCAACTGGTTCGTGCGTTGGACCGTCTTCCCCAACCGCGATTGAATCGTGGGTAAAGACATAAGTCACAGGAAGTCCTTGTAAGGCTGACAAGCGAACAGCTGCCTTCACATAGTCAGAAAAGACGAAGAAAGTTCCACCGTATACGCGAAGTCCACCGTGAAGGGCCATCCCGTTCAAGATCGTTCCCATTGCAAATTCACGAACACCAAACTGAATGTTACGATTCAAGCGATTGGCATCGTCTTGAAGTCCATCAGTCTTAATATAAGTCATGTTTGAGTGAGCTAGGTCAGCTGATCCACCCAAGAAAGTTGGCAATTTAGCAGCTACAACATTCAAGGCATCTTGGCTTGAATTACGAGTTGCTTGAGAGAAGCCATTTTCTAATGCTGGGAAGTCTGCTGGAGTCACTTCAACTGGATCACGTCCGTCGATGATGGCTTCTACTTCTGCAGCCAATTCTGGGTGAGCTTCTTTATAATCAGCAACTAATTTAGTCCAAGTTTGATAAGCTGATGCACCACGGTCTACAACATGTTCTTTGAAATCAGCATATACTTGTTCTGGAATTTCAAATGGTTCGTAGTCCCAACCGAGAGCTTGACGAGTAGCTGCAGTTTCATCTGCTCCAAGAGGAGCACCGTGTACAGCATTAGTTCCCTGTTTGTTTGGAGAACCGTATCCAATAACAGTCTTCACTTCAATCAAAGATGGTTTGCCTGAAGCTTTAGCTGTTTCGATAGCAGCATGGATTGCTTCCAAGTCTGTTCCATCTTCAACCAAGGCTGTATGCCAACCGTAAGCATTGTAACGGTCACGAACACTTTCTGTAAAGGAATCCTTTGTCTCACCATCCAAGTTGATGTCATTTGAATCATAAAGAACAACCAACTTGTCTAGTTTTTGCAAACCTGCGTATGAAGCCGCCTCACTTGAAACACCTTCCATCAAATCTCCGTCTCCACAAATAACATAAGTATAGTGGTCAAAGATATTGTAACCTTCGCGGTTATATTTGGCTGCCAAGAAACGTTCTGCCTGGGCAAAACCAGTGGCAGTTGAAATCCCTTGACCTAGAGGACCTGTTGTAGCATCAATCCCTGCTGTATGGCCAAATTCTGGGTGACCTGGTGTTTTTGAACCCCACTGACGGAAGCTCTTAATCTCATCCATGCTAACATCTTCAAAACCAGAAAGGTGAAGAAGGGCATAAAGAAGCATTGAACCATGACCTGCTGAAAGAATAAAACGGTCACGGTTAATCCAGTTTGGTTGAGCTGGATTGATACGAAGTTGTTTTGTAAAGAGGCTGTAAGCCATCGGAGCCGCTCCCATAACCACACCTGGGTGACCTGAGTTAGCTTTATTAATAGCGTCAATACCTAGGAAACGAATTGCATTAACAGATAGATTTGACATAGAATTTCCTTTCTATTTGAAGTGATTATTGTATCACACATTCTATTTTACTATTATATGAAAATTATCCGTATCATGCAACATACGGATAACCTCCAAAGAATATTTTTATATTATAGCAAAGCTTTAAATTGAATGTTAGAGTCTTGTTCAAAACAATCATCAAAACCACGTGGATGATGGTATTCTACTAAGTGTTGATCTTGAGGATAAGTGTACTTACCGCCAACTTCCCAGATAAATGGATGGAAATCGTATTGCAAGCGATCTTTTCTCATTTTCCAAAGTTCTAGAATCTCATTAGTAGAAGCCATGAAGTTAGACCAGATATCATAGTGAACTGGGATAATGACTTTGGTACGCAGATTTTCTGCCATACGAAGAAGGTCGATAGATGTCATTTTATCTTGGATACCTACCGGATTTTCACCATAGTTATTCAAAGCAACATCAATTTTAAAGTCTTTACCATGTTTTGCAAAATAGTTTGAGAAGTGAGAATCTGCACCATGATAGATGGTTCCACCTGGTGTTTCAAAGATATAGTTAACAGCCTTTTGAGCCATTTCTTCATCTGTAACAGCTAAGCCAGCAAGTTCACCGCCTGTCTCATCAGCACCGTTCACTGGGAGAGTTACCAAGCAAGTACGGTCAAATGATTCTACTGCATGAATCTTCATATCTTTTAATTCGATAGTGTCACCTGGTTTAACAACGATGATACGTTCTTTTGGAACACCCCATCCTTCCCAGATTCGTCCACAGTGGTAAGGACCGATAAACTTAACATGCTCTAACTTAGGATTGTTGAGAATTGCTGCAGCTGTGTATGGGTCGATATGATCACTATGGAAGTGTGAAACTAAGTAATAGTCTAGTTCGTTGATAGCAAATGGATCGATAACCATTGGCTGAACACGCAAGTTTGGTTGCAACTTACGAACACCTGCCATATTTGCCATTTGGTGCCCACGAACCATATCTTTCACTTTTTTGGTTGATTTTCCACGGTTTGACCAAAGGTCCATGACAACGTTAGCACCACCTGGTGTCTTAATCCAAGTACCACAGTTGCCTAGCCACCACATGGCAAAATTGCCTTCAGGTACGACTTCTTCTTCGATTTCTTCGTTCAACCATGTTCCCCACTCTGGGAAAGTAGCTAAAATCCATGACTCTCTTGTAATTTCTTTGACGTTTGGCATATGTTGCCTCCTTTGGATATAATTGTTATCTTTGAAACTAGTATACCACCCTTCAAAACACTAAAAAAGACCAAGAAAAACACAGGTTTGTGTTCATCATTGGACTGTCCTTCAAATATCTTCCAAAAAAGCTTGAACTACTATTTCTTGATTTATAAGTGTTTGAACCTCTTCTTGGAACTTACTAGCCAACTTGCTGTCTACAATATAAGACGAAATAAGACTAGAAAGATTTTCTCTGAAACTTTTGCTCTCATTACGAAATATATTGTGTTTAAGATAGTCTAGCATTTTCAAAATATCTTCTGCTTCAAGGATAGGATTAACCCTTAAAATCGGAAATCTGCTATCCAAATCATCATTAGTAGTAATCACTACATCAACTTGTGCAATATCTTCCACACTCTTAAATTGTTCTGTTGTAAATACAGTGCCAATTTGCTCATTTGGAAAATAAAGTTTGCATTGTTTCAGTAAAAGTCTCGAAACCGCAACACCTTCATCACAAACGAGATAAACTTTTTTCATATTTTTTTGAGACGATGGTGTATACTTTAAAAATCCTCCAATATGAATCGTCAAATAGGCAATATCATCGTCTGTTAGCCGAATAAACCATGCTCCTTCTAAAATTTCCGCAGATTTTCTAGTGACTAAAAATAATTCTCCATACTTGGATCGAATTTGTTTTGTTAGAGGATTTTTAGAAAAAATACCGTAAGTCTTTCTAAATAACAAGGCTTTACAGTGGATCATCAAATTTCTTAACAAATCATCCTTGTTCTCAATCTCCATTCGGATTTGTGATTCAAAATACCAGATAAATTCTTCTAAAGCAAGTTTTAATTGCCGAAAATCATCACTTTCTGCATGAATATCCAAATCTTTACGATAGGAGAGGAGAAGAACAGCTACAAGAGAAACTTCAAGTTCTGACAAAGAAATTTCAAACTTTTGAAACAACCGTTCTCCTAATTTCTTAGACACCTGATACTCTATTCTTTTTCTTATCAAAGAAAATTCTTTCTCTATATCCTGATGTCTTTCTTGATACTGTTCAACATTATGACAGCTTAACAGCAAATAAGGTAGAACCTGCAACATAAAAGTTACTTCATGATGATTTATTTTCTTCCCTAAATCTTGTTCAACTAAAGGAACCTGTTCCTTAAAAAATTGGTTCATTTCAACAGAAAGCAAACACTCACCATCTAACCTCTCTTTCATCTTATCTTCTAAAATAGATACAAAAGTGGCATTTTCTTCCATAAAAATATGATATAGAAGCGATTGAAGATACTGAATTTTATTAAGAGGGTGGGCATGAAGATGGTATCCCTGTGACTTGCTCACTTGCAAGGTCACCTGATATTGTTCCAAAGTTAGTTGATAACGAATACTATTCAAATCATTGAGAACAGTATTCCTAGACACCTCTGTTAACTCCATCAATTTTTCAATCGTAATACGTTCTTTAGAAATACCTATCCATAGTAACATTATCATCATACGTTCATGCGCACTCATGATATAATCGTACGAATCTACTTCTGATAATAGTTCACAACAAGCATCTCTCTGCTCTTCCGTTAAGTGAATACCAATTCGTGGAATACTAATGATGTGAAGCGCCTCGTCACCCAAAGCAGCATTGATTTTGTCAATGTGATAATAAATTTTCCTTCTTGACTCTTTCAAATCTTTCGAAATCGCCATAATCGTTTTGGACGTTTCTTGATCCATCAAATATTGAAGTAAATCACAACTTGCCTTATCCAGTACCATATTTCATACTCCTCTATCAATCAACTGCCTTGAAAACAACTTTATAATAGTATCACATTCACTAACGCATTTCAATTATCAACAGTAGTCTCTTAATAACGAATACTTACAATTACAAAAGCGAGGCTTGGATCGAAAGGTCCTAGCCTCTTTTCAATTCAATTTCTTATTTCTTTTGACCGTAATAAGCATTTGGTCCATGCTTACGTTGGTAGTGTTTTTCTAGAATGTACTGAGGAGCAGGTTCAACTCTTGGATTGATTTGTTCTGTAAAGCGATTCATCCTTGATACTTCCTCTAGTACGACAGAGTGATAAACAGCATTCTCTGGATTTTTTCCCCAGGTGAATGGACCGTGATTGCGTACAACAATACCTGGTACTTCAACAGGATTGAGACCACGACGCTCAAATTCTTCTACGATAACCAAGCCAGTATCTTTTTCATAGGCTACTTCTACTTCATCTTTGGTCAAACTACGAGCGCAAGGGATTGAACCGTAGAAATAATCTGCATGGGTTGTTCCATAGAAAGGAATATCACGTCCAGCCTGTGCCCAACCAACTGCTTCTGTCGAATGGGTGTGTACCACACTACCAATCTCTTGCCATGCCTTATATAACTGCACATGAGTTGGGAGGTCAGAAGATGGTCTTAAATCTCCTTCTAGAACTTGGCCATCCAAGTCCGTCACCACCATGTTTTCAGGTGTCAATTCGTCATAATCTACGCCTGATGGTTTAATAACAATGACACCTAGTTCGCGATTGACTTCCGATACATTTCCCCAGGTAAATTTAACAAGTCCATGTTTTGGTAATGATTGATTGGCATTACAGACTCGTTTACGCATATCGTTTATTACTTGATTCATCTTACATCAAACCTGCTTTCTTAATTAGTGGATAGAGAAAAGCTTGCGCCTCTTGAATGGCTGCGCGTGTTTCTTCTACAGTTTCACAATTTTCAGACCACATTTCGATTAGGAAAGGTCCATTATAATTGGTTTGTTTTAAAATATCGAAAGCTTCTTCCCATTTGACACAACCTTGCCCAAAAGTTACATCTCGGAACTGGCCCTTTGAACTTTCTGTCACTGCATAAGTATCCTTGAGATGGAGAGCTGCGATGGCATGATGCCCAAGATAAAATTCACTGTAGACATCATTATGCCATGCAGATACATTACCAATATCTGGGTATACAAAGAGGTAGGGAGAGTCAATCTCTTTTTCTACAGCCAAGTATTTTTCGATGCTATTGATGAAAGGATCATCCATAATTTCAATAGCAAGCACCACCTGAGCCTCTTCAGCCCAGTCACAAGCTTTTCTCAAATTTTTGATAAAACGTTGGCGTGTCTGGGGTGACTTTTCCTCATAATAAACGTCGTAACCAGCTAATTGAATAGTACGAACTCCCAAGTCTTGGGCTAATTCAATACATTTTTTCATGAGTTCTAGAGATTTTTCCTCTAGAACTGGATCATTTGATCCCAATGGGTAGCGACGATGGCCTGAAAAACAGATAGAAGGAATACGAACACCAGTTTTATAGATTGCTTTGACAACTTCCAAACGCTCGTCCTTGCTCCAGTCCAGTCTTGCTAAACGCTCGTCACGTTCATCAATAGACATCTCGACAAAATCAAAGCCTAACTCCTTGGCAAAATTTAAACGTTCTAGCCAAGTAAAGTGTGTCGGGGTTGCCTTTTCATAAATTCCAATTGGACGTGCCATGGTTTACCTCCAAATTCGTCTGATTTCATCCTTGAAGGCACGCGCTGCTCCTGCTGGATCCGCAGCTTCTGTAATTCCACGACCTGCGATGAAGGTAAAGACATCAACGCCTTCAAATAGTTTGAGAGTATCTACATCTAGACCACCTGTTACAGACACACGGAAGCCCATGTCGATGAGTTTTTTAACCTTATTAAGGTCTTTTTCACCCCAAGTCTCACCAGCAAGAAGTGCATCACGAGATTGGTGATAAATAGCTTGTGAGATACCAGCATCTAGCCAAAGCTGAGCTTGTTCAAAAGTCCAATCGCCATAAAGTTCAATCTGGATTTCGCCTCGGTCTCCACGTTCAGCCGTGATAGCCTTTAGAGCCGCTTCCATAGTAGGGATAGTTGCACAACAGATACAAGTCATCCAATCGGCACCACGAACGGCATTATTTTTGGCAACTGTTCCACCAGCATCGGCACATTTTGTGTCTGCCACAATAATCTTATCTGGAAAAAGGCTTCGCAAGACTTCAACCAGTTCACTTCCAACTTGTAATAAGCAAACAGTTCCAGCTTCGATAATATCTACTTCCTGACCAACAGAAACAGCTGCTTTAATCGCTCCTTGCAAGTCTGAATGATCTAATGCAACTTGTAAATTAGGTATTCTTTTTGTCATCTCTTTATTCCTCTTTCTAACTTTCCAAATCCAATCCCTCGAGATAAGGGCTATCCTTAGATTCTTCAATCATCGTCAAGACATCTTCCTTAGTCTGGCAAACCTGTAAACGTGCGATAGAATCTTCTAATTCAAACAAGGCAATAATCTGTGGAATGGCTACACTTGTGTGAATTTTTGAGCTTGTTGCTGCTAGTGCCAACAAAACTGAAACTTCTTTCCCATCTGAAAATACAACAGGATTTTGTAAGGTGATCAATGAAAAGGCATCTCTTTGCACTCCAGCTTCAGGTCTAGCATGGGGCATAGCCATACCTGGCATTAAGATATAGTATGGGCCATACTCTTCAGTCGATTCAATGATAGCATCGTAATACTCTGGCAAAATTGCTCCACTTTCAATCAAGGGATCTACTGCTACCTTGACTGCTTCTTTCCAGTCTTTAGCTTCTAAACCTAGTCGGATCGAGTCATTGTCAATTAAAGCTTGTTTTAAATTCATATCTGCCTCCTTTATTTAAAGAGGGAGAAGGACAGAAACGATGACTCTCAGTTTCTATCCAGCCCCCTCCAACCTTTTACTGTAGTGCTTGACTGAGTTTTTCAGTGATTTCTTTATCATCCATCAAGTTGTCAAGCCCAATTAACTTCCCATTAGTTCGCCCTTCCAATTCTTGGATCAAATGAAGAGAAGCGATTACGATGTCATATCCTGCTGCTAAACCTTTAGCTTCACCGACACTGCATGAATTGACTGTAAAATCTGTTTGATTAAGCTTACGGAGAGCATTTTCAACCTTCATCTTGATAACCATTGATGAACCCATTCCATTTCCGCACGCTGCTAATACTTTAACCATTTTATTTCTCCTTTTCTAGATACTAAGCTTCTTCTTGAACTGCACCGTTGTAATATTTCTCTTTATCTTTTGCTTTGGCAAATTGAAGTTGAGGAATAACAAGCAAGAAGAGACACACAAGTACATAACCAACAATACCAAGGTATTTGAAGATATATCCAAATCCAAGCCATGGGAATTCAAAGTCGATATTTCCATGGTAACCACCATAAGATGCTAAATCAAGAAGAGCTACACAGAGAGCTCCTAAAGCAACTTGGAGAACACCTGAGATGAAGGATAGGATAACAGCCGCTTTCCATCCACCGCGTTTATCAGCGTAGACCGCAATGGCTGCATTGTCAAAGAACACTGGTACAAATCCTGTAATAATAAGAATCGGATTTTTAAAGACGATGAGCAAGACAATTGTGATCAATTGACCAATCAAACCAAAGGCAAATCCTGACAAGACAGCGTTTGGAGAACCAAATCCATAAGAAGCTGCAACGTCAACCGCTGGGAATGAGCCTGGCAACAATTTGTTTGAAATACCTTGGAAGGCGTTTGTCAACTCAGATACGAACATGCGGACACCTTGCATCAAAACGAACAAGTAAACTGAGAAGGTAAAGGCTGTTTGAATAATGTACATAAAGAAATCTTGTTTAGCAGGATTGAATAGAGTTCCTGAAGTGATGACTTCTTTATTAGACATAATGTCTGGACCCAAGATTAAAAGAATGGCTCCGAAGAATACGAGCATCAAGGTAGCAGATGCAACAACTGTATCGTGGAAGATTGAGAGGAACTTAGGTAATTTAAGATTGTCTAAACTTTCTTCTTTCTTACCAAAGCGTCCTGCTACTTTATCTACAAACCAGATTGCAAATTGCTGTTGGTGACCAATCGCAAATCCGCCACCACCAGTCAAGCGTTGAGTTGCCTCAACAGTCATATTTGAACTAACTGCCCAGTAAAGTCCACAGATGATACCAATCGCTGCTGTACCGTAAGCATTGCGCAATTGTGGTACTAAGAATAGAACCATAAGAGATACTGTTGCAGCTTGTTGTACCATGATGTGACCAGTAATAAAGAGGGTTCTTACCTTCGTGATCTTGCGAAGAGCTACGAGCAAGATATTTATTCCGAAACCAATCAATAGAGCTGTAGTTGCAGTTCCAACAAAATCTGGAAACTCTGCTGCAATTTTGTTGTTTGCTGCAGCAAGTCCAAAGTAAGGGTCGATAACCGCTGCACCAATTTGGAATTTGTAGTTAAGGGCTGCTAAGATCGGACGGAAGGTTGTAACCAAACCACCTGCACCCACATTGAGCAACATATACCCTACTGTTGCTTTAACAAACCCTGAGAAAACGTCGTGGGCAGGTTTTTTCAAAAGTGCGTATCCTATCAACACCAATAAACCTACGAAAAATGCGGGATTCTGCAAAATATTGCTAGAAAACCAATTTAGAACACTTGAAATGACTTCCATAATTGTTCTCCTTTTGAATTGTTTTTGTAGGTTTATTATATAATTTGAAAGCGTAAACAAAAAGACCAAGAATTACACAGCGGACTGTTCACTCTTGGACTGTATGATTTATGATATTTTAATGATTAGCTTAGTTTCTCGTAGCTAGATAAAATGGAAGAATTTTATCATAAGATTTCAGTAGGGCTTCTACGATTTCTTCTTCAGATGAATTCTCTGTTATAGGGACATCTATTTTAACTAACACTTTTCGGACTTCCTGATTGGATAGTTTATTTCTTAAAATTTGACGATTTTCTTCGTTCGCCTCCCACCGTTGACTTTGACCATCAGAGTAGACTAGATAATAAACACCTTCAACGGTTGGAACTTTTAAAACTTTGGCCTGCTTGCCTAGAGTTCGCTCAGCTTTCTTACGCTCGATGAAACTGACCTCTAAGGAAATTCCAAAGTCAGTAGATGTCCCATACAAACGAAGAGCCAACATAGGTTCTGTTACTTGTCCGTCTCTCTGTAGATAAACCCAAAAATGTGGTCGTAAACGTTGCGCCTGATTCATCCACTGGCTAGTCTGTTGAAGTTGCCATTCTGGATGACTTGCTTGAAAGGCTTTAGCCAGTTCTGTAAAAGCCTTTCGAGCCTCTTGGCCTTTGTGGCGCAATTCCAGCATTTTCTCTCGCTCTGCTCCCGCCTTATCAGGATTACGGTACTGCAAATCAGCAAAGTCTAAATAGTCTCTTATCTTATTCAACATTAATTTAATCTCCTCCAGCTAGCAAAAAATCAGGATAACCCTGATTTTACTTATTCTGTATCTACGACAACATAACGATTTGGCTCATCACCTTCAGAGTAACTGGTCACGCCATCCATACGTGAAATAATACGATGAATAATCTTGCGTTCGCTATTTGACATTGGATCTGTCTGATGACTGCGTCCTTCTTCTAAAACACGAGTCGCCAATTTTTGCGCATAGGTCTGCAAGACTTCTGCACGGTGTTCAACATAATCATTGACATTAATAGTAATGTAGAAGGTTCTTGAATAGCGGTTATAAAGATAATTTTGAGCCAATAGTTGCAAGGCCTTCAAGACTTTACCATGGTAGCCGATAATACGACCTGGTTCGTTAGTATCAATTTGCAAATTGATGCTACGACGGTTATAGTCATTTGAAAGTGTAGCTTCAACATCCATGTCATCAATAATTGTTTGAACATAAGTCGTTACTTCCGTAGCTACTTGTTCAATATCAAAGCTCGGTTCAACTTTTAAGCCCAAGTCTTCTAGTTCTTGACTTTCAGTTTGCTCAGCTTGGCTTTCAATAATAGGCGTTTCTACTTCTTCTTCGAGAGCAGTTTCTTCAAGTTGTAATTCATTTAAAATCTCAATGTGACCAGTTTCTTCCAAGATAGTGCTGGCATGTCTTTCATGTTTTAAGATTTCAGCCTTGACTTCATCAGAAATACCTTGGCCTCCCTCTTCAATCTTTTTAATTGCTTCTACAACATGCCCCAAATCAACCGTTGCTTCACTGACTGTTTTAACAGGCTCATTCAAATCATTAATTTGCTTTGGAACTCCCTTTACAGCTTGTTGGTTTGCTTTTACAACTGTCGTTTCACTAATAGCATCGATATCCACTTGGGCTGGTTTTTTACCAAATAAGCCAAGAAACCCTTTTTTCTCACGAGAAATGACTTTGATGTGAGCCTTCAGTCTTGGGATATCTAATTCTTTCAATCCTTTCTGGATTGCTTCTTCAACAGTTGAACCTGTAAATACTACCATTACCAGATTCCTCCTTATTATTTCGTTTTCTGAGCCTTTTTCTTGGCTTTTCTTTTTCTATTTTCCAAATCTTTTTGTGCCTGTACTACGGCCTCACGCTCTGCAATAATCTTGAATGGATTATTCAAGAAATAGGTTTGCAAGACTTGATAAGCATTGGAAACTGCCCAGTAGAGCGCTACTCCGCTTGGAGCATAAACCCCAAAGATAAAAATCAAGACTGGAATCCCATACATCATCGCAGTTGTAGCCCCATTACGCTCAGACAAGGCTTTATTAGACAGCCAAGTACTTAAAAAGGTAAATACAGCTGCTAAAACAGGAAGAACAAGGGTTGTATCCACACCACCAAGGTTAATCCATAAGAAATGACCTGTCTTTAAAAAGTCAACTCTTGATAGAGCTTGGAACAAGGCCAAGATAAGCGGCATCTGAATCAAAATCGGCCAAAGAGAATCTGACTGTCTGACACCCATTTCTTTAAAGACTTTACGCATTTCCTGCTCTAGCTTGGTTCTGCTTTCCATATCTCGACCTGGATATTGTTCTCGAAGCGCCTTAATGCGTGGTTGAGCTTCCTGCATTTTTCTAGAAGCCACCATTTGCACTTGAAAGACCGGCAAGAGAACTGTACGAATCAAGACCGTAAAGAGGATAATCCCCACTCCGATACTGATATCAAACGATAAAAAGCGAATGATTTCCGCAAAGAAGTAAACAAATTTACTCCAAAAATCAGCCGAATCGGCTGTAATATCGCTAGTTGTCCCATTAGTCGCACAGGCTGTCATGATCAATAGAGACAGTCCTAGCAAACTAGTCAACTGTAGTTTCTTTTTCACTCCCATTTCCTTCCTGGTAAATCTTTGATAATTTTAATACGTGGAGTAGATTTTTCTCCATCTCTGCGTATCCCAAGGTTTCGACTCCTTTTCGAGCAATGACAACAAAGTCGACATCTTCTACCAGACTCCCTTTTGCATTCTGGATAATATGTCGAATTCGTCGCTTGATTTGATTTCTAGTGACGGCATTCCCCAGTTTTTTGCTAACTGATAGACCTACTCGAAAATGGTTTTTCTGGTTTTCTAGTTGGTAGACAACAAATTTGCGATTGGCAAAACTTGTCCCCTCCTTGAAAATCGCCTTAAAATCTTTCTCTCTTTTTACACGAAAGTTTTTCTTCAAAACTCAACTCCATCTATTAAATTACTACTATTATACCATATTTTTCAAAAAAGCCAATCATAGCAAGGTTTGGGACAATTTCATCAGAAAAAGAAGCTGGAAAAATCACTTTCCCAACTCCTTGTACGGAATATTTTTACTAGTTTTACTTATTTTTTCAAGCGTTCAACGTCACGGGCAATAACTAGCTCTTCATCTGTTGGAATAACCAATACACGGATTTTCGCTGCCTCTGTTGAGATGTCTCCTGTCACACCAAAGACATTCTTCTCTGGATCAACATCACATCCGAACCAAGAGATACCTGAGATAACATCTTCACGTACGTTTGCAGCATTTTCACCGATACCTGCAGTAAAGATAATAGCATCTGCTCCATTTAAGACTGCAAGGTATTGACCGATATGTTTTTGGATACGATCAACATACATTTCATAGGCTAAAGTGGCATCGTGGTCCCCTTCTTCCATAGCAGCAATCACATCACGCATATCACTAGATTTACCTGAAACCCCCATTAGCCCTGATTCACGATTAAGAACGTGACTAATGTCTTCAGGCGTGTTAAAGTCCTCTGTATATTGCATTAAATAAGGAATGATAGCTGGGTCAATATCTCCTGTACGAGTTCCCATCATCACACCACCAAGTGGAGTGAATCCCATTGAAGTATCGACAGATTGACCACCCTTAACAGCTGTAATAGAAGCACCATTACCGATGTGGCAAGTAATCAATTTCAAGTCTTCTAATGGACGTCCCAAAAGTTTTGCGGCTTCTCCTGCTACAAACTGGTGACTTGTACCGTGGGCACCATATTTACGAACCTTGTTTTCTGTGTAATATTTTGTTGGTAGAGGGTAGCGATAAGCTTTCTCTGGCATACTTGTGTGGAATGAAGTATCAAAAACAACTACACTGGTAATGTCTGGCAACAATTCCTTAAAGGCACGAACACCTGCTGCATTGGCTGGATTGTGGAGAGGAGCCAACAAGCTCAACTCTTCAACTTTTTCTAAAACATCCCCTTCAACAACTGTTGATTCTTTGAAATATTCTCCACCGGCAACAACACGGTGACCAACACCTGTAATCTCATCATAAGCCTTGATAATATCGAAACGGATCAAGTCATCCAATAAAATTTTAACGGCTTGTGTATGATTTTCGATATCCAAAATTTGTTGTTCAGAACGGCCATCAAATTTTACAGTTGAAATTGAATCTTTCAAACCGATACGTTCAATCAAGCCTTTCGCCAATACTTTTTCTTCTGGCATTAAGTATAATTGCCATTTTAAACTTGAACTTCCTGCATTGATTGCAATTGTTTTTGTCATAACAAGACTCCTCTTTTAAGCGTTTTCATCTATTATAACAAAATCTATTTTATATTTCAGTACCTTGAGTCCATTTTTGAAAATTTTCTTTAAATTTCATTAAAACACTTGCATCTTGTAAGCTGGCAAGCGGATAAACAAAAGGCTCTACTGCTGTTTCACTTTTCTTCTGTAAGATAAAAATCGTCTTAGATTGTTTAGCATTGGCAAAGAGATTTTCAGGCAGACTAATCATGGCAACCAGACTCGCTTCCTCTTTCAACCAGCCTTTCAATAAATCACTTTGAGGACTAGTTAACAAATCACTCGGAGCTAGAAAAATAGCGTAGCCATCTGACTTGAGGTACTTAAGCCCTTGTTCCATGAGCAAGTGATGGGCGTAGGTATGTTCTTGACTAGAAGCAACCTGATGACGTGACGCAACGGCGTCATCCGGATAATAGCCAACAGGCAAGTCGCTGATGACCACATCGCTTTCTTTGAGCATTTGTGGACGAACGGCATCTCCTTGGACAAAGCCAGCCTGCAAACCAATCACATCTGCCATGCTTGCTGCCAAATCAATCAGCAAATCATCCACTTCCATCCCCAAGTAATCCACTTTTTTAGCAAGCGAGGTCAAAAAAGTAGCTCCCAGAATTCCCATCCCAGAACCCATTTCGAGGATAGTGATGTCCTCCTCTTTAAACAACTCTTCCACAATAAACACCAAAAGCAAAGCAATGGCATCTGGTGTAAACTGGTGATTGGCCTGTAGGGGCTCTGTCTGCCCAGCCTTCATCAAGAGAAACTGGTAGGTCTTGAGCCATTCTTCTTTGCGAAGTGCTAAACGCTTAAGGGTTTGATTGTTTTCTTTGACCTGTTCTAGCTCAGTCTCACCATCCAGATAGATGCTATTTTGCTCCACCAGGGCATCATAAAAGTTGGTCGCCAAATCACTTTGAATGACTTGGACATTCTCTAGTAAATACGTATAAGCTTGTTCAATTTTTTCAAAATCCATATTCCTATCTTATCAAATTTCCCTTCTTTTTTCCATCCTTATAGAAAAATCACTCCCTGACTAGGCGAGTGATTTTTGGGCTACTGTAAAAAAGAGTTCTGAGTAATTTCCTTGAAACAGGTCTTCAGCGCTATAGAGGATCTGACTATGCACAGATGAAAAACCGTGCTGAATTAGCTTGTTTTCCAGTTCAGGCAATTCAAATCCATGATGGTTAGCTTCTGTCTTGGTAAAATCAGCAAGTAGGAGTTGTCCATCTTCCTTCAAATGTTGATGAAACAGTGAGCGAGCCGCATCCAAATCAGGCATATGATGAAGAACCCGACAAACAACAATGAGATCAAACTCTTTCTCCAAGGGTTTTTCCAGTAAATCTTGGTCCAAAAACTGGATATTCTTGATGTCTTGCTGCTCCGCTTTCAAGCGAGCTTGCTCCAGCATTCTCTCCGAAATATCCACCAATGTTACAGATTTAGCCTGCTTGGCTAGGGGCAAGGCTAATAGACCCGTCCCTCCACCGAAATCCAAAATTTCTTTGTCTGATAGAAGATCAATCTGTTTCTCGACTGCTTGACAAACCAAGTTTGCAAGGAAGATATTTTTAGGGGAATCAAAAGTTTCTGCTTTGTGGTTAAAATCATGTTTCATATCTTTAGTTTAGCACAAAGTAGCTTGGTTGGCTAGGAATTCTCTTTCTTTTCAGGCTTCTTTTCTGATTTTTTCTTCTCCACTTCTTCACTTGAACTAGTCGCTACCTCTTCCTTTTTATCCGTTTTCTCTTCTTTGATTTTGATTGAAGGAAACACAAACTCATATTGGCTCTTAGGCGTACGAACCGTCGTCACCAAGCTTGTTTTCTTATTTTGATAGCTCACCTGACCTAGATTAAAGGTCTGTTCCCCACTTTCCTTATCAACCTTATCTTTGGTTCGCTTGGCCATAGCAAAAGCAACCAACTTTTCTTTATTTAAAGCATAGTCTTGATAGTGGGCGACTTGTCGGTTCAAGTAAAATTGTAACAAAAGACTAAAGATGGCTGCCATGGTGACTGCATAGAGGAGAACACCTGCCTTAACTTTTTTCTTTTTCCACACGATAGATGAACTCCCTTTCTAAGCCTTTTTGGAACTGGAAACGAAAGCGCACCAGTTGATTGTCCTCTGTAATCTGCGCGGATTTAAGCCCATAAATCATAGGCTGATAACCCCGTCCACTGGCATCGGTTTTCCGAAAATCATCCGATTTTGACTTACCTATAGCGATATCCTTACCATCCTGCTTCATATAGAGGCGGTTGCCCTCCACTTTTTCGAACTGCGAACGGTCTAATTCTGCCTCCAACTGGTCCACAAACAAGAGCCACTCTTTTTGTTCGCTTTGTTGCTGGTAGCGAACTTCTGAAATGAGGAGCTGACTCATGGCTTGAAAGAGGAGTAAGCTTCCACTGATGACAATGAGGGCAATCAGGGATTCCAACAAGGTAAAAGCCTTGACCTTATGGCTCTTTGATAGCCAACAACTGTTCTGAACCATGGTAAACCTCCAATCCCTTTTCACTAGAAAACACCTGAATCTCCACTCCGTTTATGTTTACCTGATTTTGACCTGTCTGCAAGGCAATCTTAGCTACCCGCAATACTTCTTCCTTTTGCAAGATTTTTGCTTCTTCTTGCCTATTTTTCTGAATTTGTCCCAAAAGTAGGGTCGCAATGCTGGCAAAGATAGCTAGAGCAACTACTGCTTCTAGTAAAATTACTGCCCTAATTTTTTGTTTCCTTAATGCGTTTAATTTTTCCATTTCCTAGATATAATTGATAGCGAATCGCTCCTTTGCTGGTCTGAAATTCAACCTTAGCCAGGGACGAATTGCCCCCAGCTCGGTCAAATGTGATACTTTGTCCTGATGGTGCTTGAATTCCTTTAGGAACTGTCAACTTTTGACTGCCATTGCTAATCGTCTGCCCATCTAAGTTTAGACTAGTCTTTTGCTGACTAGCTACACTGCGTTTTTGGGTTTCCCGATAGAGTTCTTCAAATTCCATAAAGAAAATCTGCTCCTCTACCGCCGCAAAAGTGGACTGGACAGAGCCAGATAAGCCCAAGGCAAGGATACTCACAAGACCCAAAACCAAGAGACTTTCCAGCATGGTAAAGGCCTTAATCTGCAACGGTTTGACTGGTATTTTGTTTAGCATGGTATTCTTTATAAGCTTTAGCCTGTTCTTCTGTGATTCGCCCATCTGCTTGTAACTTGCTTAGGCTAGCATCTTCATTTTTATCTAAGCTATAAAGCTCTGCCTGGCTTTCCACCACCTTAACAACAGCAGCTTTTCCTTTGTCATTGACCGCCTCTTTTTGCTTGGTCAAATTAGGTACAAAGAGCAAGAGAAGCACGCTGATGATTAAAAGGACCACTAACATCTCCACAAGTGTAAAAGCTTTAACCTTAGCTTTTTTCAAGAATGTCATCATTTTTTTCATTTTAAAAATTTACCTCCATATTTTGATACATGGGCATGAGCATTGCCGCATAAAGTAAAACGATAATCAGAGCCACAAAGATAAAAACCAGTGGCTGTACTAAATTCATGGTGCGGTTGACTCGGGTAAAAAAGGCTTCCCAAGTTTTTTCAGCATAGATTTCCAACTCACTCCCCAGCTTAGACTTGACTTCCCCATACTCGATGATGAGACTCAATTCCTTCTTAAAAAAAGGATAGGTTGCTATGGTTTGAGAAAATTCACGGCCATTTTGTAGGGATTGAGCCAAATCTTGACCGATTTCTTTAAAGAGCTGGGAACCTTGTTCCTGCATGATCTGAAAAATCTGCGTCAGCTCCATTCCCTGCGAAATCATATTCCCCCATTCACGCGCATAATAGGCTGTCAAATAGGTCTGCACAAAAATTCCAAGAAAGGGAAGGCGTGCTAAGATAGAAAAGACGCGCATCTTAGAACTTCTTTTATAAAAAGTGAGTGCTAAAAGGACAAGTATGGAAACAAATCCTACCATTCCTAGAAAGATTTGTGGCAGATTTCCGATAATTTGGGTGGCAATATTACTACTATCCAGTTGTGGTAGTAGGTAGCTACGTAGCCCCAGCATAATTAAGAGAAGAAATCCCAGTAAAATCAAAGGATAGGTCGCTACTTCAATTAATTTTTTCTTGACCTTGGCCAGATTGTCTAGATATTCTTCTATCTTTCCCAAACTCAGGTGGAGATTTCCATGGACTTCCGCTAGGGATAACTGAGTGACAATGGCACTTGAAAATCCCAAACTAGCCATCATTTCTGAGAATGATTTCCCCTGAGACAAGCCCGTGCGCATCTGGGTCACGCACTGCTTGTCCAACAAAGCACTCCTATCTAAAAAGGAGATAGTCTCCACCAGATGAAAACCGCTGGAAAAGAGATTGTTAAACAGGGTGATGATATTTTTTTGCTTAGCTGTAGCTAATTTTTTCCGTTTCAGCCTGAAGACTTGTGATATGTCCATCTTTAAGAAGCTGGTCAATCTGTTCATTCCAGCTAGTTGGCTGGTGTTCTTGATAGTCTTTGTTTGCAAAGTCAACGATTCCTCCTCCCCCGATTAATCTCTGGTAGCAGACTCCTTGCAGAACGACTGCCAATTCCTCCTCACTCACACCCAACTCCAGTAGGCGCTCATAAACACCTCGAATACTCTTGGCGTGAATGGTTGAAAAGACTGTCGCACCTGTCAAACTGGCTCTGACCACTGCACGCGCCGTCTCGCTGTCCCGAATTTCTCCGATAATCAGGAGATCTGGCCGATGCCGTAGGGAAAGCTTGATGAGATTTTCATAGGTAAGTCCGATCGCTTCATTCAACTGTAATTGGAGCATGTTGTCCTGCTTGATTTCGACAGGATCTTCGATAGACATGACTTGCTGTCCTTTAAAGAGGAACTTGGCCAATTCGTGCATCAGGGTTGTCTTGCCACTTCCGACTGGACCAGCAAAAAGATAGAGTCCCCGTTGCCTGTACTGCTTACCCAGTTCTCCAATATCCTGAAACCAAAAATGTAAATCTTGCTCCTCATCGTGCAACAAGCGAATGACTAAACTCTCATGCCCTCTATAATCGCCTACAGTAGACAAACGTAGGGACGCCATCTTCTGGTCATATTCATAATCACAGGAACCAAGTTGACTACGTCTCTTTTCTCCCACATTCATACCCGCCACAAACTTGAAATGACTGATGACAGCCGCAAATTTTTCAAAGTCATAACAACCGATTTTACAACGCTCGTCTCCTATTCTCATATGAATCTCATAGGCGTCGAGCTTAGGGACAAAATAAATATCCTGCGCCCCTTTTTTCCGAGCCGACCGAATGATTTCTTGTGCAATTTCTTGAACCATACTTACCTCCTCACCTATACTAT
>CAURES010000026.1:0-19798 GCA_963523725.1 uncultured Streptococcus sp. | reverse complement strand
AAGATGCGCAAGGAAGCCCTTGGTGAAGGAGAAGAAGAATGAGTTTGCAAGAAACGATTATCCAAGAATTGGGTGTCTAACCTGTGATTGATGCCAATGAAGAAATCCGTCGTTACATTGATTTTTTAATAAGATATCTGAAAAAACACCCCTTCCTAAAAACTTTTGTACTAGGAATTTCTGGAGGACAAGACTCAACCTTAGCAGGACGTTTAGCCCAACTAGCTATGGAAGAACTGCGAGCAGAAACGGGCGATGACAGCTACAAATTTATCGCTGTCCGCCTGCCATACGGAGTGCAAGCTGATGAAGCAGATGCTCAAAAAGCCCTAGCCTTCATCCAGCCAGATATCAGTTTAGTCGTTAATATCAAGGAATCAGCTGATGCCATGACAGCAGCAGTTGAAGCGACAGGAAGCCCTGTTTCTGACTTCAACAAGGGCAATATCAAGGCTCGTTGCCGTATGATTGCTCAGTATGCCCTTGCTGGTGCCCATAGCGGAGCGGTTATTGGAACAGACCATGCTGCGGAAAATATCACAGGTTTCTTTACCAAGTTTGGTGACGGTGGTGCGGATATTCTCCCTCTTTATCGACTCAATAAACGCCAAGGAAAACAACTCTTGCAGGAACTTGGTGCAGACCCAGCCCTTTATGAAAAAATCCCAACAGCAGACCTGGAAGAAGACAAACCAGGCCTAGCTGACGAAGTAGCCCTCGGAGTCACTTATGAAGAGATTGACGACTACCTAGAAGGCAAAACAATCAGCCCAGAAGCCCAAGCAAGAATCGAAAACTGGTGGCACAAAGGTCAACACAAACGCCACCTACCAATCACCGTATTTGATGACTTTTGGGAGTGAGACAGAAATCGGTAACTCACAGAGTTCGATTTCGTCGTCTCACCCCCGCAACGATGACTAGGTTTGAAAAAGCTTGCTAGAGCGCATTTCAAACCAGACAGCGACTGCGTCAAGGAACTAGATGAAAAACTTGTTTTTTAGTTATTACTGAGTTTAGTCTTTTTACCCTGAGCCTATAAATAAGAAAGCGAAGAAGGTCCGGGGGACCTTTTTAGCTTATTATCTTGAAATTCAAAAGCAAGAATAACCTCCAGTGGAGGTTTTCAGCCTCTCACCTTGAAATAAGAAAGTGAGAGAAGGTCCAGTGGGCCTTTTTAGCTTATTACCTTGAAATTAAAAAGTAAAACAAATTTCAATGGAGATTGGACAGAGAATCATCTATCAGAAAGTGAGGTAGTATCGTGAAATCTATCGGTACACAAATATTACAAACAGAACGTTTGATTTTAAGAAGATTTGTGGAGAGTGATGCAGAAGCCATGTTTCAAAATTGGGCTTCATCCGCTGAGAATCTGACCTATGTTACCTGGGATCCCCATCCTGATGTCGAAATTACTCGAAACTCCATTCGAAATTGGGTTGCCTCCTATACCAATCCTAACTATTACAAATGGGCCATTTGTCTCAAAGAGAACCCAGAACAAGTGATAGGAGATATCAGCATCGTTGCAATAGATGAGAACGATTCTTCTTGTGAAATTGGCTATGTGCTAGGAAAGGTTTACTGGGGAAATGGTATAATGACGGAGGCCGTGAAAGCTGTCTTGGACTTCTGTTTTATTCTAGCAGGTTTTCAAAATGTCAGAGCTCGATATGCCAGTCTCAACCCAGCTTCAGGTCGTGTCATGGAGAAGGCTGGAATGTCCTATCTAAAAACTGTTGCAAATGGAGTGGAGAGAAAGGGCTATCTTGCGGACCTCATTTATTACCATATAAGTAAGAAGGATAGATAAGCTTAACATTTATTGCTTATCCGTTGTTCTTATTTTTTTATTTACTATTTCATTTATCCTTTCTTTTCCGAATAAATAGATAGAGTCAGTGAATCTAGTAATCCTAGATTAAAAAATGTGCTATAATGAAAGGAGAGAAAGAATGATTCTCAGACATCCGGGCATCAGCCCGACCGACGATTTGGTTGCTAAGAAGATTTTTAGCAATCCAGAAATCACTTGTCAATTTATTCGCGATATGTTGGATTTACCTGCAAAAAATGTAACGATTTTGGAGGGAAGCAATATTCATGTCTTGCCTACCCTGTCGTACTCGGCGCAGGATTTCTATACCAGTATAGACGTCTTAGCGGAGTTGGACAATGGGACACAAGTAATTATTGAGATTCAGGTGCATCATCAGAATTTTTTCATCAATCGCCTGTGGGCTTACCTGTGTAGTCAGGTCAATCAAAATCTTGAAAAAATTCGCCAGCAAGAAGGCAATACTCACCAGAGTTATAAACACATCGCACCAGTATACGCTATCGCAATTGTAGATAGTAACTACTTTCAAGATGATCAAGCTTTTCATAGCTTTAGTATGCGAGAGGACACGACAGGTGAGGTCTTAACCATAACAAATAACGGTCAAGAAAACCATCTGGTCAAGATGGCATTTTTGGAATTAAAAAAATACAGAGAAACCAGCAAAGACAAGGTTCGCAAGCCGTGGTTGGAGTTTTTCGGGAATAAACCCTTTACTCAGCAACCCGAGCGAGCCATCAGCCAAGCAGATCAACTGCTGGACTACAAGAGCTGGTCCGAGGAGGACAGGAAAATGTTTAGTCAACTACGTATGCGAGAAGAACAGGCATTGTTGGCACAGGACTATGCCTTGGAACAAGCTGAAGAAAAAGGATTAGAACGTGGCCGTGCAGAGGGTATCGAAGAGGGGTTAAAAGTAGGTTTAGTAAATCTAGTTCGCCAAGGTCTTCTAACACCTGAGGTTGCCAGCCAGCAATTGGGAATGACCGTTGCTGAGTTTGAGGCCTTGTTGTAAGACTATTACCAATAATGGTCAAAATGGCGTTCTTAGAACTAAAAAAATACAGAGGAACCAGCAAAGATAAGGTTCGTAAACCGTGACTGGAGTTTTTGTAAATCAATAAGTCAATGACAGATTTTTCCGTGATAGATGGAAGAATCTGTTTTTAGTTATGCTAGATGTGAACTCTGAAATAGTAAGATAGCTTACCTTTTGTATTTATGCTTCTTTTGATTTTTTTGAAGTATAACCTGATTAAATTCCTATTTTTCCCTATCATTCTCCCTGTTTTTTCTGGAGTTTTGGGGCTATAATAGTCCTATCAAATCAAAGAATTGAGGAAGGCAATGGATAATATAATCTTTTTTATCAGTGTTTTTCTTGCTGGAATTCTTTCCTTCTTTTCTCCTTGTATCTTACCCTTGTTACCGGTCTATGCAGGGGTCTTGTTGGATGACAAAGATGGTGCTCAGGCTTCTAGTGGTAAATTTGCAATCTCAGTTGTTAGTTTATTGAGAACTTTGGCTTTTATAGCGGGGATTTCCTTTATTTTTATTTTACTGGGTTATGGAGCTGGTTTTTTAGGAGACCTTTTGTATGCTTCTTGGTTTCAGTATGTGACGGGTGCGGTTATCATTATTTTAGGCTTGCACCAGATGGAAGTCTTACATTTTCAGGGACTTTACAAGGAAAGAAGGCTACAATTAAAGAGACAGGTGCAAAAGGGTAAGGGCTATAGTCAGGCATTTTTACTGGGCTTGACCTTTAGTTTTGCTTGGACGCCTTGTGTGGGGCCGGTTCTTGGAACTGTTTTAGCCTTGGCGGCTTCAGGTGGCTCAGGTGCTTGGCAGGGAGCTGGTCTCATGTTAATCTATACGCTGGGTTTGGCGCTACCATTTTTGATTCTAGCTATAGCCTCCAGCTATGTTTTGAGACATTTCCGAAAACTCCATCCTTATCTAGGAACCCTCAAAAAAGTGGGTGGTTTCCTCATTATCGTGATGGGAATCTTGGTGCTTTTGGGAAATGCTTCCATTTTGACTACATTATTTGAATAGAGAGGAAAAAGAAATGAAAAAATGGCAAACATGTCTCCTTGGAGTAGGCTCAATCTGTTGTTTGGCAGCCTGTTCGGCTAAAAATATGTCAGACGAATCTACTATGAAGGAGCAAACAAAAACAGAACAAGTTAGTTCGCAAACTGCGACTAAAGGTCAGGCAGTTGCTGATTTCGAACTGACAGGAGTAGATGGCAAGACCTACCGCTTGTCTGATTACAAGGGCAAGAAAGTCTATCTCAAATTCTGGGCTTCTTGGTGTTCCATCTGTCTAGCCAGTCTTCCAGATACCGATGAAATTGCTAAAGATGCTGGTGATGATTATGTGGTCTTGACAGTGGTGTCTCCTGGACACAAGGGTGAACAAGCAGAAGCAGACTTTAAGAACTGGTACAAGGGTTTGAATTATAAAAATTTCCCAGTTCTAATTGACCCGTCAGGCAAACTTTTGGAAAGTTATGGTGTCCGTTCTTATCCAACTCAAGCCTTTATAGACAAGGAAGGAAAGCTGGTCAAAACGCAACCAGGTTTTATGGATAAGGATTTGATTTTAAAAACATTGAAAGAAATGGGGTAGAGAAAGGCCATGAATGATAAAGTAAAATTGTTTGTTTTGGCAGGAATCTTTTTCCTAGCCATAACCGGTTTCTATTTTCTATTGATGCGAAATGCGGGGCAGACAGATAGCTCTCAAATTGAGAAAGCGGCAGTTAGCCAAGGAGGAAAAACAGTGAAAAAAACAGAAATTAGTAAAGATGCAGACTTGCATGAAATTTATCTAGCTGGGGGATGTTTCTGGGGAGTTGAGGAATACTTCTCACGCGTTCCCGGGGTGACAGATGCCGTATCAGGCTATGCAAATGGTAGAGGGGAAACAACCAAGTACGAATTGATTAACCAAACAGGACATGCGGAGACTGTACATGTTACCTATGATGCCAAGCAAATTTCCCTCAAGGAAATCCTGCTTCATTATTTCCGCATTATCAATCCAACCAGCAAAAATAAACAAGGAAATGATGTGGGAACCCAGTACCGTACTGGTGTTTATTACACAGATGACAAGGATTTAGAGGTGATTAACCAAGTCTTTGATGAGGTGGCTAAGAAATACGATCAACCTCTAGCAGTTGAAAAGGAGACCTTGAAGAATTTTGTAGTGGCTGAGGATTACCACCAAGACTATCTCAAGAAAAATCCAAATGGCTACTGCCATATCAATGTCAATCAGGCAGCCTATCCCGTCATTGATGCCAGCAAATATCCCAAACCAAGTGATGAGGAATTGAAAAAGACCTTGTCACCTGAGGAGTATGCAGTTACCCAGAAAAATCAAACAGAACGGGCTTTCTCAAACCGTTACTGGGATAAATTTGAATCTGGTATCTATGTGGATGTGGCAACTGGCGAACCCCTCTTTTCATCAAAGGACAAGTTTGAGTCTGGTTGTGGCTGGCCTAGTTTCACCCAACCCATCAGTCCAGATGTTGCCACCTACAAGGAAGATAAGTCCTACAATATGACACGCATGGAAGTGCGGAGCCGAGTAGGAGATTCTCACCTTGGCCATGTCTTTACGGATGGACCTCAGGACAAGGGGGGCTTGCGCTACTGTATCAATAGTCTCTCTATCCGCTTTATTCCCAAAGACCAAATGGAAGAAAAAGGCTATGCTTATTTACTAGATTATGTTGATTAAGAGGGCTTTCCTAAGCAGTTAGCGGAGAATTTTGCTATACTGATACTAGTAAGTGACAAAGGAGAGAAGCATGACCTACACAATCTTAATCGTAGAAGATGAGTATCTGGTAAGACAAGGCTTGACCAAGCTGGTCAATGTAGCAGCCTATGATATGGAAATCATCGGTCAGGCTGAAAATGGAAGGCAGGCTTGGGAATTGATTCAAAAGCAGGTTCCGGATATCATTTTAACCGATATCAACATGCCTCAGCTAAATGGCATCCAGTTGGCCAGTCTGGTTCGAGAAACCTATCCTCAGGTTCATCTAGTTTTTTTAACAGGCTACGATGATTTTGATTATGCCTTGTCTGCTGTCAAACTAGGTGTGGATGACTACCTGCTTAAACCCTTTTCTCGTCAGGATATTGAGGAAATGTTGGGGAAAATCAAGCAAAAGTTGGATAAGGAAGAAAAGGAAGAGCAGCTACAAGATCTATTGACTGATAAGTTTGAAGGAAACATGGCCCAGAAAATCCAGTCCCATCTGGCTGATAGCCAGTTTAGTTTAAAGTCTTTAGCAAATGACTTAGGCTTTAGCCCGACTTATCTGAGTTCTTTGATTAAGAAAGAGTTGGGTTTGCCTTTTCAGGATTATTTGGTACGAGAACGTGTCAAACAAGCCAAGCTCTTGCTTCTGACTACAGATCTGAAGATTTATGAGATAGCAGAGAAAGTTGGTTTTGAAGATATGAACTATTTTACCCAACGTTTTAAACAGATTGCAGGTGTGACACCTCGTCAGTTTAAGAAGGGAGAAGGCCGATGAAGCGTTCTTCTCTCCTAGTCAGAATGGTTATTTCCATCTTTCTGGTCTTTCTCATTCTCCTAGCTCTGGTTGGGACTTTCTACTATCAATCTAGTTCTTCAGCCATTGAGGCTAGCATTGAGGGCAATAGCCAGACGACTATCAGCCAGACTAGCCACTTTATCCAGTCTTATATCAAAAAATTAGAAACCACCTCGACTAGTTTGACCCAGCAGGCAGATGTTTTATCCTATGCTGAGAACCCTAGTCAAGACAAGGCCGAGGGAATTCGAGATCTGTTTTTGACTATCTTGAAGGCAGACCAAGATTTGAAAGCTGTTGTACTGGTCACCAAATCAGGTCAGGTCATTTCTACAGATGACAGTGTGCAGATGAAAACTTCCTCTGATATGATGGCTGAGGATTGGTACCAAAAGGCCATTCATCAGGGAGCCATGCCTGTTTTGACTCCAGCTCGTAAATCAGATAGTCAGTGGGTCATTTCTGTCACTCAAGAACTTGTTGATGCAAAGGGAGCTAATCTGGGTGTGATTCGTTTGGATATTTCTTATGAAACTCTGGAAGCCTATCTAAATCAACTTCAGTTGGGGCAGCAGGGCTTTGCCTTTATCATCAATGAAAACCATGAATTTGTTTATCATCCTCAACACACAGTTTATAGTTCGTCTAGCGAAATGGAGGCCATGAAACCCTATATTGAGACAGGGCAGAGCTATACTCCAGATCACAAATCCTACGTCAGTCAAGAAAAAATTGTAGGAACAGATTGGACAGTTATAGGCGTGTCTTCACTAGAGAAGTTAGACCAGGTTCGGAGTCAACTCATGTGGACCTTGCTTGGAGCCAGTATCACCTCTCTTCTTGCCTGTCTCTGCTTGGTGTGGTTTAGTCTCAAGCGCTGGATTGATCCTCTGAATGACTTGAGAGAAACCATGCTGGAGATCGCTTCTGGTACACAAAATCTGCGTGCCAAGGAAGCTGGTGCCTATGAACTGAGAGAGGTGACTCGCCAATTTAATACCATGTTGGATCAGATTGATCAGTTGATGGCGGATATTCGCAGGCAGGAAGAAACGACCCGTCAGTACCAACTTCAAGCTCTATCAAGCCAGATTAATCCGCATTTCCTCTATAACACCTTGGACACCATCATATGGATGGCTGAATTTCAGGATAGTCAGCGAGTGGTTCAGGTGACCAAGTCCTTAGCGACCTATTTCCGCTTAGCGCTCAATCAAGGCAAGGACTTGATTTGTCTCTCTGACGAAATCAATCATGTCCGCCAGTATCTCTTTATCCAGAAACAACGCTATGGAGATAAGCTGGAATACGAGATTGCTGAAAATCCTGCCTTTGATAAGCTAGTCTTGCCCAAGCTGGTCCTACAACCCCTTGTAGAAAATGCTCTTTACCATGGCATTAAGGAAAAGGAAGGTCAGGGACATATTAAACTTTCTGTCCAGAAACAGGATTCAGGATTGGTCATCCGTATTGAGGATGATGGCGTTGGCTTCCAAGATGCTGGCGATAGTAGTCAAAGTCAACTCAAACGTGGGGGAGTCGGTCTTCAAAATGTTGATCAACGGCTCAAACTTCATTTTGGAGACAATTACCAGATGAAGATCGATTCTGCACCTTTAAAGGGTACGACAGTTGAAATATACATAAATAGAATAGAAACTAACTAACTCCCAGTCAATTCTGGGAGTTTTATGCAGGTTGGAGTAAGATTTTCAGGTTGTCTATCTTGCTAAAAACAAGAAAAAACGATATGATAGATAGTGATAAAAGAGGTATCAAGTATGAAGGAAAAAGACATTCAAAGAGAGACAAGCCAGATTGTAGAAGATGTATTGGAAAAGGCCAATTTGAAGCAAGGATCCATCTTTGTTTTGGGCCTTTCTTCTAGTGAAGTGATAGGTGGTCAGATTGGCAAGGAATCCAGCCAAGAAATTGGCGAAATCATTGTGAAGACCATCCTAGATATCCTAGAAGAAAAAGGAATTCATCTAGCTGTTCAAGGTTGTGAACATGTCAATCGGGCCCTCGTCGTTGAACGTCAGGTGGCAGAGCAGTTTGGTCTGGAAATCGTCAGTGTCCTTCCTACTCTTCATGCAGGAGGTTCAGGTCAGTTGGCAGCCTTCAAGTTTATGCAAGATCCAGTTGAGGTTGAATTTATCAAGGCTCATGCTGGATTGGATATCGGAGACACTGCAATTGGCATGCATGTCAAGCATGTTCAGGTTCCGATTCGCCCTCTTTTGAGAGAAATTGGGCATGCCCATGTAACGGCTCTTGCTAGTCGTCCAAAATTAATTGGAGGTGCGCGTGCGCATTATCCACAAGATTCTATTAGAAAGTCGTGAGAATGAGAAAAACAAGACAACAACTAGAAAAAATCACTAAATATTCGATTCGTAAGTTAACTGTTGGGGTAGGTCCTGTAGCTATCGGAGCCTTCCTTTTTGGAGCTAGTGCCCTTTCAGTAGATAAGGTTCAAGCCAATGAAGTTGGCAGTGCTCATAGTGTTCATTACCGTTATTTGGCGGAGCAGGAATTGACCGAGTCTGAAAAAGCCCTGATTCACCATGAGGTTCCTACAGAATTTCAAGATGATGATATTCTATATGTAGTTTATCGTAAGAAGGCAACTAACAGTCAACAACTTCCATACACAGGAAGTAAGGAACTAGCCTTGGCAGGTCTTGGCTTGGCAACGGCTTCTCTAGCAGTCTTTTTGGTGTCTAAAAAAGGTCGTAGAGAAGTTCTAGGTGTTCTCTTGATTGGTTCTTTAGGAGCCAGCACCTTTGTACCTTATGGAACATTTGCATTTGAAAATAAAGAATTGCTTTCTTATAACCAAACTATTTCGGCCTCAACACATGAAGGTTTGGCTGAAGGGATTATCCATATTGATGGCTATGAATACATTGGATACTTCAAGGAAGCAGAACTCCATCCATCAAGACCAGCTTCAGCTGAGAAGCCTCAGTTGCCAGTAGAAAAGCAAAATGCAAATGAAATCGAGAAAACAGAAGTAGCTCAGGAAAGACCTGCTGTTGCTTCGGAAATTGCCGTCGAAAAACCTGTAGTAGAGACCCCAGTTGCTCCTGCTGTTGAAGAAAAACCAGTTTCAGCTGAGAAGCCTCAGGTTAGACAGGAAAATAGCTTGGTTGAGATTCCTTTTGAAACGGTCGCAAGCCCAGATGCAAATCTAGAAGAAGGAAAGACTCGTATCGTCACAGCCGGAGTAAATGGTCAGCGTCGTCTTGTAACTAAAGTATCGATGGTCAATGGTCAAGAAGTTAGAGAAGTCATTGAAGACCAAGTGGTTCAAAATCCTGTGTCGCAAGTCATTGCAGTCGGAACTAAGAAAGAGGTGCAACCTACCCCAACTCCAGTACCACAAGCTGAACCAACTCACCAAGTAGCTAAAGGAACCCAAGAGGCAGGCAAAGAAGGTCAAGCACTAACACATCCAGAATTGCCAGAAGCTACCGTAGAGTTTAAAGGAACCCAAGAGGCAGGCAAAGAAGGTCAAGCACTAACACATCCAGAATTGCCAGAAGCTACCGTAGAGTTTAAAGGAACCCAAGAGGCAGGCAAAGAAGGTCAAGCACTAACACATCCAGAATTGCCAGAAGCTATAGTAGAGTCTAAAGGAACTCAAGAGGCAGGTAAGGAAGGTCAAGCTCTAACACAACCGGAACTACCAGAGGCTAAAGTAGAGTCTAAAGGAACTCAAGAAGAAGGTAAAGCAGGTCAAGCTCTCACACAGCCAGAATTGCCAGAAGCTCCAATCGAAGTAAAAGGTACACAAGAGGAAGGTAAAGCAGGTCAAGCTCTTGTACAAGAACCGTTACCTGAGTACAAAGTAATCGAGGGAACCCTTGTTGAAACATCGACTACAGACCTAGACTACAAAACTGAAACGACTGAGGATCCAACCAAGTATACGGACGAAGAAACTGTCGTAAGAAATGGTGAAAAAGGTAGTCAAGTTACTAAAACAACTTATAAAACAGTAGAAGGTGTTAAAACTGACCAAGTTCTTTCAACTAGCACAGAAGTAACCAAGGAACCTGTAAACCAACAGGTAAGCCGTGGTACAAAACCAATTGAAGGAACTCTTGTAGAGGAAAGCCTTGAAAAGATTCCATTCGAAGAAAAGATTGAAGAAGATGCTCAACTGAAAAAAGGTTTAGAAGTTGTAGCTCAAGAAGGTAAAGAAGGTCAGAAAAAAATCACTAAGACCTTTAATACTATCAAAGGAGTTAAGACTGAGGAAGCACCAAAAGTAACAGAAGAAGTCATTGAGGCCCCTCAAGACCGAATTTTGAAACGTGGTACTAAGAGCTTTGAAAAACCAGTATTGACTCTCACTGCAGTTGAATCTAAGGATTTGAAACGTACTTCAGATGTTAAATACAGTCTAGAAAATCCAAGCAAGGCGGCCATTAAATCTATCACCTTAACTTTGAAAAAAGGTGATGAGATTGTGAAAACATTGAATGTTTCACCTGACAACTTAACAGCTAGCCTGACAGATTTGCAATACTACAAAGATTATAAGATTGAAACTAAGATGGTTTATGACCGTGGTGAAGGCGATGAGGAAGTAGTTCTGAATGAAGAACCTCTAAGAATTGACCTCAAAAAAGTTGAAATCAAAAATATCAAGGAAACAAGCTTGATGAGTGTGGACGCTGACGGTAATGAAACAGACACTAGTTTGCTTACAGAAAAACCAGCTGATGTTGCCCCACTTTACTTACGAGTTACAACTCACGACAACAAGGTTACACGACTTGCTGTTGACAAGATTGAAGAAGTAGAAAAAGACGGAAAAACTTTATATAAAGTTACTGCCAAAGCACCAGACTTAGTTCAACGTAATGCTGATAATACACTTAGCGAAGAGTATGTTCATTACTTTGAAAAACAAAAAGCAAAAGAAGGTAATGTTTACTACAACTTCAATGAGCTTGTAAAAGATATGAAAGCTAACCCTAGCGGTGAGTTTAAACTTGGTGCAGATCTAAATGCAGCTAATGTACCAACTCCAAATAAAGAGTATGTTCCTGGTACATTTAAAGGTAAGTTATCAAGTGTTGAGGGACAACGTTATTCAATCCACAATATGACACGTCAATTATTTGGTGGTATTGAAGGTGGTTCGGTTAAAGATGTTAACTTGGCTAATGTCGATATTAATATGCCTTGGATTGATAACATTTCTGCTCTTGCTAGAACTGTTAAGAAAGCTACTGTTGAGAATATTAAAGTAACTGGTAGCATAACTGGTAGAGATGGAATTGCCGGACTTGTTAACAAATTAGATAACGGCGGACAGCTTACTAATGTTGCTTATATCGGTAAACTTACTGGTGTAGGTGATAGAGGATGGGATTTCGCTGGTATGGTTGGTGAAATCTGGAAAGGTAATGTTGATAAAGGATATGTAGAAGCTGATATAGTTGCTAATAAAGCTCGTATCGGTGGATTTGTCGCTAGATCAGATAACGGTTCTGATCCTAACGGAATTGGTAAATATGGTTCTGTTCGTAATGCTGTTACGAAAGGAACTATTAAGGTAAATACACCTGTTGAAGTAGGTGGTTTCCTTAGTAAGAACTGGGCATGGGGTAAAGTTGCAGACTCTGTGTCTATGATGAAAGTTGAAAATGGTGAAGTGTTCTATGGATCTAAAGATATTGACGAAGATGGTGGATACTTCTCAAATAACGCTTTAGAACGTAACTTTATCGTGAAAGATGTAAGTACAGGTAAACGTTCATTTAAATTCTCTGTTTCTAACCGAATTAAAGAAGTGTCTCAAGATGAAGCTGACCAGAAAATTGCAACATTAGGAATTACAGCTAATGATTATGTTATCAAGCCTCTTGTTTCAGATACATTAAATAATGTTAAACCAAAATCTGACACTTACAAAGATACTCAAGATTACGATGCTTCTCGTGAGCTTGCATACCGTAACATTGAAAAACTTCAACCGTTCTACAACAAAGAATGGATTGTCAACCAAGGGAACAAGCTTGCAACTGATAGTCCATTAATGAACAAAGAAGTATTGTCTGTAACTGCAATGAAAGGCAATGACTTTGTCACAGACCTTACAGATGCTGACCATATTTTTGTCCACTACGCAGATAAGACAAAAGATATCTTTACAATTTCACCGAAAGAATCTAAAGTTCAACAAGTGAAAGAATACAGTGTCGCTGAGCTTGGTGAAGTTGTTTATACACCAAATATGGTTGTTAAAGATCGTGCAGATTTAATCAGCGCTATCGAAAGCAAGTTAAGTCCAGTTGAATTGCAATCTGACCCGATTTACCAACACTTGGGCAGAACTGGTGGTAACAAAGTAAATGCAATTAAGGATTTGTACTTAGAAGAAAGCTTCAAGTATGTTAAAGATAATCTTACTCAATTTGTTACGAAGTTAGTGGAAAATGAAGATCACCAACTTAACACAGATGAAGCTGCTAAACGTGCCTTGATTAAGAAAATTGATGACAATAAGGCTGCAGTTCTTCTTGGTTTGTCTTACCTCAATCGTTACTACGGTGTTAAATTCGATAACTTTAATATTAAAGAGTTAATGTTATTCAAACCGGACTTCTATGGTAAGAATGTTAGTGTGTTAGACTTCTTGATTAAGGTTGGTTCTAAAGAAAGTAACATTAAAGGTGATAGAACTTTAGAAGCTTATCGCGAAACTATCGGTGGAGTTATTGGTATAGGCGAGTTAAACAGTTTCTTAGACTATAATATGCATCTCTTCACAAGTGATACAGACTTAAACGATTGGTTCATAAAAGCAACTAAAGATAACGTATATGTGGTTGAACCAAAAACAACAACTCCAGAGTTTGCTGATAAGAAACACAGAGCTTACGAAGGTTTAAACAATGATGTTCACGGTAAGATGATCTTACCACTTCTTAACTTAAAAGATGCGCATATGTTCTTAATCTCAACATATAATACAATGGCATACAGTTCATTTGAGAAATACGGTAAGAATACTGCAGAAGAACGCGAAGCATTCAAAGCTGAAATCAATAAAGTCGCTAAAGGTCAACAAAATTACCTAGACTTCTGGTCTCGTTTATCATTAGATAAAGTTCGTAATCAACTGCTTAAGAGCAATAACATGGTTCCAACTCCTGTGTTAGATAACCAAAACTATAAAGGAATCAGCACAGATAAATACGGACATACGAATAGCGGTAAGGATGTAGCGCCTATCCGTGAATTGTACGGACCAACAGGTCGTTACCATGCTACTGACTGGCGTATGGGAGCTGTAGCTCGTATCTACGGTAATCCTTATAAGGATGATTCAGTCTTCTTCATGGTTACTGATATGATTAGTGACTTTGGTATCTCAGCCTTCACTCACGAAACGACTCACGTAAATGACCGTATGGTTTACTTAGGTGGTTCAAGACACCGTGAAGGTACTGACCTAGAAGCATTTGCACAAGGTATGTTGCAATCACCTGCTGAAACAAGTCCAAATGGTGACTTCAAAGCACTTGGATTAAACATGGCATACGAACGTCCAAATGACGGAAATCAATGGTATAACACAAATCCAAATGACCTTACATCTCGCGCTGAAATCGATCATTACATGAAAGGTTTCAACGATACTCTAATGCTTCTTGATTATCTTGAAGGAGAAGCCGTTCTTGATAAAGGCAGCAAAGAACTAAACAACGCTTGGTTCAAGAAAGTTGCTAAGAAATTACGTAACGCTAATACGAAGAACCAATACGATGAGGTTCGTGATTTGAATGCAGAAGAAAAAGCATATAACTTAACTTCTGTTAACGACCTAGTAGATAAGAACTTCATGACCAAACACGGTCCTGGTAATGGTACTTATGACCCAACTGGATTTGGCTCTGCCTATGTAACGGTGCCTATCACTGCTGGTATCTATGGTGGTAATACAAGTGAAGGAGCTCCAGGCTCTATGTCATTCAAACATAACACATTCCGTATGTGGGGTTACTTTGGATATGAAAAAGGCTTCTTAAACTACGCTTCTAACATGCTGAAAAATGAGTCTAAACAGGCTGGTCATGTTACTCTAGGTGATGACTTTATCATTAAGAAAGTTTCTGATGGTAAATTTAATACTCTAGAAGATTGGAAGAAAGAATACTTCAAAGAAGTTGTTGATAAAGCGAAAGCAGGATTTAATCCAGTTACAATTGACGGCACTACATACAGTAGTTACGATGACTTGAAGAATGCATTTGCTACTGCCGTTGATAAAGATAAAGCAACTCTTAATAATGGCTCAGTTAAATTTGATAATACCGTATCACTTAAAGAGAAATTATTCAAGAAACTTCTTCAACAAACAAATAGCTTTAAAACTTCAATCTTTAAATAATTGAAATCTCTCATCTGCTTTGCGGATGAGGGTTTTCTTATTTTGTGCTATACTTAAGGTATGCATAGAAAAACAGTGATTGATTTTAGGGCTTTGAGGGAGAGATACACCTTTACCCAGCCCATTAAAGAGTTGAAAACGAGAAATGTAGCAGAAGTGGCAGACTTGCTGGCACAAGTGGAAAGCTACCAAGAGCAGGGCTACTATGTGGTGGGCTATGTCAGCTACGAGGCTGCACCTGCTTTTGAGGAGAAATTAGCAGTTCACAAGGCTCCTCTACTGGGCGAGTACTTGCTTTACTTTACCGTTCATGATAGCGTGGAAACTTCCCCTATTCCTCTGACTTATGATGAGGTTGATTTGCCTTCAAATTGGCAGGAAGTAACGTCTGCAGCAGACTATGAAAAGGCTATTGCCCAGATTCACCATCATTTGCGGCAGGGGGACACCTACCAGGTCAACTACACCGTACAACTCAAGCAGGACTTAAGTGCTAATCCTTTTGCCATCTACAATCGTATGGTGGTAGAGCAGGAGGCGGGCTACAATGCCTATGTTGAACATGACGAGATGGCAGTGATTTCCATGAGTCCAGAGCTCTTTTTTGAGCAAAATGACCGCGAGTTGACAACGCGACCAATGAAGGGAACGACTCAGCGTGGCATGACTGACCAAGAAGACTTGGAGCAGGCCAGTTGGTTGGAACAGGACCCCAAAAATCGCTCTGAAAACATGATGATTGTGGACCTCTTGCGCAATGATATGAATCGTATTTCTGAGGTGGGGAGTGAGCATGTGGAGCATCTCTGCCAAGTGGAACAGTATTCAACTGTTTGGCAGATGACTTCGACTATCAAGAGTCGGTTGCGAGAGGATGTGTACCTTGTTGAAATTTTCCGCTCACTCTTTCCATGTGGTTCCATAACGGGTGCACCGAAAATTGCGACTATGGAGATTATCAAGGACTTGGAGCCACAACCGCGCGGAGTCTACTGTGGAACGATTGGTCTCTTGCTTCCAAATGGACGACGGATTTTTAATGTTGCTATCCGAACTATTCAACTGTATCAAGGGAAAGCCATCTATGGAGTTGGTGGTGGCATTACATGGGATAGCACTTGGGAATCTGAATACCGTGAGGTTCATCAAAAGGCAGCTGTTCTCTATCGTAAACAAGCTCGTTTCCAAATAATTACAACTGGAAAAATCAGTCAGAAGAGCTTGCTGTTTGAGAATCAACATATAGAAAGACTGAGAAAAGCTAGTCGTTATTTTGCCTATCCTTTTGATTCAGAAAACTTGAAACAAAAGATAGAGGAAGAGTGTCAGACTTGTGATGATAATCAAGATTACCGCTTGCGAATCAGCATTAGCAAATCTGGAGAGACAGAAGTCGATCGCCAAGTATTAACACCCCTTAGTCCAAGTTTTTGTCAGGCCAAACTTTGCCTTCAGGAAGCCAATTTGCAACAAGCATTTACCTATTTTAAAACGACTCATAGACCGCATTTAAATCTAGGTAAACAGGAAATCATTTACCATAATGTAGCAGGAGAACTATTGGAAACCTCTATCGGAAATTTGATTTTGAAAATCACTGGAAAACTCTATACACCGCCAGTCCGACTTGGAATCTTGCCAGGAATTTATCGTCAGCATTTGCTGGAAACAGGACAGGTAGAAGAGAAAGTCTTGACCTTGGCAGACTTAGTCCAAGCAGAAGCTATTTACGGCTGTAATGCAGTCAGAGGTTTGTATGAATTATTTATTCAAAAATAAGAATTGTAATGAAAAGTTATAAGGACTAGGATTGATTTTTCCTTGAATTGAAGAAATAAATCTGATAAAATAAACATGAAATCGATATCATAATTATGGGAGAAAAAGATGAACAAACGTCTATTTTTAAAAATAAGTCTGGCGACATTGCCAGTTTTGGCTTTGTTTTCACAACCAGTTTTAGCAGAAGAAAACATCCATTTTTCTAGCTGTATGGAAGCTTGGGCTAATGGCTATTCGGATCTTCATGAGGGGGATCCTGGTTATTCTGCCAAGTTAGACCGCGATCATGATGGTGTGGCTTGCGAATTGAAAAATGCTCCTAAGGGTGCCTTTAAAGCAAAACAAGCAACTGCGGCTCAAACCAATACTACTTCATCTACAACAAGTGGTTGGGTTAAGCAGGACGGTGCTTGGTACTACTTTGATGGAAATGGAAACCCAGTGAAAAATACTTGGCAAGGAAGTTATTATCTGAAAGCAGATGGAAAAATGGCCCAGAGCGAATGGATTTATGATGATTCTTATCAAGCTTGGTATTACTTGAAATCAGATGGATCTTATGCATACAGTACATGGCAAGGAGCTTACTACCTTAAATCAAACGGTAAAATGGCTAAAGGTGAATGGGTTTATGATGCGACCTATCAAGCTTGGTATTACTTGAAATCCGATGGTTCATACTCTCGCAATGCATGGCAAGGGAATTACTATTTGAAATCGGATGGTAAAATGGCTGTCAATGAATGGGTTGATGGTGGACGTTATTATGTTGGCGCTGACGGAGTTTGGAAGGAAGGTCAAGCAAGTACAGCTTCTTCTAGTAATGATAGCAATAGTGAATATTCTGCTGCTTTAGGAAAGGCAAAAAGTTATAATTCGTTATTCCACATGTCAAAAAAACGTATGTATAGTCAATTAACTTCTGATTTTGATAAATTTTCAAATGATGCAGCTCAATATGCGGTTGATCATTTAGAAGCCGATTATAAATATAATGCCTTATTTAATGCTAAGAACTATAGAAAATTATTTAATATGTCTAAATCTGGTCTTTTTAATCAATTGACTTCTTTTGCAGATGGCTTTACAGAAGAAGAAGCTCAATATGCAATTGATCATTTAGATGATTAACAGATACTGGCAGGCGAAAAAATTCCTTATAAGTCATTTACGCAAACCTTTGCATAAATGACTAAATTTTGTTATACTATATCTGTAAGCATTTTCAATTAATTCATAATAAAAAAGGAGAATATGATGAGTCAAAAGATTATTGGGATTGACCTTGGTGGAACTTCTATCAAATTTGCAATCTTAACAACAGCAGGAGAAATCCAAGAAAAATGGTCTATCAAGACCAACATTTTGGATGAGGGAAGTCATATCGTAGATGATATGATTGAGTCTATTCAACATCGTTTGGACTTGCTTGGATTGGTAGCAGCGGACTTCCAAGGTATTGGAATGGGATCACCAGGTGTGGTTGACCGTGAAAAAGGGACTGTTATCGGTGCCTACAACCTCAACTGGAAAACCCTTCAACCAATCAAAGAAAAGATTGAAAAAGCTTTGGGCATTCCATTTTTCATCGATAATGATGCCAACGTAGCAGCTCTTGGTGAACGTTGGATGGGTGCTGGTGATAACCAACCAGACGTTGTCTTTATGACACTCGGTACTGGTGTTGGTGGGGGTATCGTTGCAGAAGGCAAATTGCTTCACGGTGTTGCTGGTGCAGCAGGTGAGCTTGGCCACATCACTGTTGACTTTGACCAACCAATCGCATGTACTTGCGGTAAGAAAGGTTGCCTTGAGACAGTTGCTTCAGCAACAGGGATTGTCAACTTGACTCGTCGCTATGCTGATGAATACGAAGGCGATGCAGCCTTGAAACGTTTGATTGATAACGGAGAAGAAGTAACTGCTAAGACTGTCTTTGACCTTGCAAAAGAAGGAGACGACCTTGCTTTGATTGTTTACCGTAACTTCTCACGTTACTTGGGAATCGCTTGTGCTAATATCGGTTCAATCCTAAACCCATCAACAATCGTTATCGGTGGCGGTGTGTCAGCTGCAGGAGAATTCCTTCTACAAGGTGTTCAAAAAGTCTACGATGAAAATACTTTCCCACAAGTACGTACATCCACAAAATTGGCTCTTGCAACTCTAGGAAACGACGCTGGGGTTATCGGAGCAGCATCACTTGTATTGCAGTAAAATAAAAAAGGAGAAAATTGCTTTCCAGAAGCGAGTGATTTTCCTCCTTTCTTTTTTTATGCTATACTAGTTAGGACAATAAATGAGGTGAGAGAATGACAAAAGCAGATACGATTTTTAAAGAGAATATTGAACGAATCCTCAAAGATGGTGTCTTTTCAGAGCAAGCACGTCCTAAGTATAAGGATGGGACAGTTGCTAACTCTAAGTACGTAACGGGTGCCTTTGCAGAGTATGACTTGGCCAAGGGGGAATTCCCCATCACAACCTTGCGTCCTATTGCCATCAAATCAGCTATCAAAGAAGTTCTCTGGATCTACCAAGACCAGTCAAATAGCTTAGAAGTGCTCAATGACAAGTACAATGTTCACTACTGGAATGACTGGGAAGTGGGTGATACTGGAACCATTGGTGAGCGCTATGGTGCCGTTGTTAAGAAACACGATATCATCAATAAGCTTCTCAAGCAGTTGGAAGCCAACCCTTGGAACCGTCGCAATATCATTTCGCTCTGGGATTACCAAGCTTTCGAAGAAACAGATGGGCTACTCCCATGTGCCTTTCAGACAATGTTTGATGTCCGCCGTGTAGATGGAGAAATCTATCTGGATGCAACCTTGACTCAGCGTTCGAATGACATGTTAGTGGCCCACCACATCAATGCTATGCAGTACGTGGCTCTCCAAATGATGATTGCCAAGCATTTTGGCTGGAAGGTTGGGAAGTTCTTCTACTTTATCAACAACCTCCATATCTATGACAATCAATTTGAACAAGCTCAAGAATTGCTCCGTCGGGAGCCGTCAAACTGCCAACCACGTTTGGTCTTGAATGTGCCAGATAAGACCAATTTCTTTGATATTAAAGCAGAAGATTTTGAGTTGGTGGATTATGACCCTGTCAAGCCACAGTTGAAGTTTGACCTAGCTATTTAAAAGAATAGAAAAAAGAAGTTGA
>CAURES010000025.1:0-19881 GCA_963523725.1 uncultured Streptococcus sp. | reverse complement strand
TGGATGAAGCGACAGCCAATATTGACTCTGAAACAGAAAGTTTGGTTCAAGCTTCTCTGGCTAAGATGAGACAGGGACGGACAACCATTGCCATCGCTCACCGCCTTTCTACCATCCAAGACGCCAACTGTATCTACGTATTGGACAAGGGGCGCATTATCGAGAGCGGAACCCATGAGGAACTCTTGGATCTGGGTGGAACCTACCACAAGATGTATAGTTTGCAGGCAGGGGCCATGTCTTAATATTCTTTGAAAATCTCTTAAAACCAGGTCATCTTTATCTGTAGCCTCAAAGCTGTACATTGATTTTCACTGAGTGTAAGAAGGAAATCCTTCAAATTACAGATTTCTTTCACCGCCTTTTCCATTTTGTGGTATAATGAAAAATGTTGACAAATAGTATAATAAAAACAAAGGAGAAACAGCATGCTGAAATGGGAAGACTTGCCCGTGGAAATGAAATCAAGCGAGGTTGAGTCTTACTACCAGCTTGTCTCTAAAAGGAAGGGTTCGCTGATTTTCAAGCGTTGTTTGGACTGGATTTTGGCCTTGGTTGTACTGGTTCTGACCTCTCCCATCTTTCTCATTTTGAGCATTTGGATCAAGTTGGATAGCAAGGGGCCAGTTATTTACAAGCAAGAGCGTGTGACCCAGTACAATCGACCTTTCAAGATTTGGAAGTTCCGTACCATGGTGACGGATGCAGACAAAAAAGGAAGTTTGGTGACTTCTGCTAACGATAGCCGCATTACCAAGGTTGGCAATTTCATCCGCCGTGTGCGTTTGGACGAACTGCCTCAGTTGGTCAATGTCCTTAAAGGCGAAATGTCCTTTGTCGGTACACGACCTGAAGTGCCACGTTACACAGAGCAGTATAACCCTGAAATGATGGCAACCTTGCTTTTGCCAGCAGGGATTACCTCTCCAGCCAGCATCAACTACAAGGATGAGGACACTATTATCAGTCAAATGACCGAAAAAGGCCTGTCGGTTGACCAAGCCTATGTCGAACACGTCCTTCCTGAAAAGATGCGCTATAACCTTGCTTATCTCCGAGAATTTAGTTTCCTTGGAGACATCAAAATCATGTTTCAAACCGTGTTTGAAGTGCTAAAATAAAGTAGTCATGAGAAAATGAGTACAGATAAAAGGAGCAAATCAATGCCAAATTACAATATTCCATTTTCACCACCCGATATTACGGAAGCAGAAATTGCTGAAGTAGCGGATACCCTGCGTTCTGGTTGGATCACAACAGGTCCTAAGACAAAAGAACTGGAGCGTCGCTTGTCTCAATACACACAGACGCCCAAGACTGTCTGTCTTAACTCTGCGACTGCCGCTCTTGAGTTGATTTTGCGTGTTTTGGAAGTGGGACCTGGTGATGAAGTCATCGTTCCAGCCATGACTTATACAGCTTCATGTAGTGTCATCACTCACGTGGGAGCAACCCCTGTCATGGTGGATATCCAAGCAGATACGTTTGAGATGGATTATGACTTGCTGGAGCAAGCCATTACTGAAAAGACTAAGGTGATCATCCCAGTAGAGCTCGCAGGGATTGTTTGCGACTATGACCGTTTGTTCCAAGTCGTGGAGAAAAAACGTGACCTCTTTACCGCTTCAAGCAAGTGGCAAAAGGCCTTTAACCGTATTGTGATTGTCTCTGATAGTGCCCACGCTTTGGGATCAACTTATAAAGGACAACCAGCCGGTTCTATCGCTGACTTTACTTCCTTCTCATTCCATGCGGTTAAGAACTTTACAACGGCAGAAGGTGGAAGTGCCACTTGGAAAGCCAATCCAGCGATTGATGACGAAGAGATGTACAAGGAATTTCAGATTCTTTCGCTTCATGGTCAAACTAAGGATGCTCTTGCTAAGATGCAACTGGGGTCATGGGAATACGATATCGTCACACCAGCCTACAAGTGCAATATGACCGATATTATGGCATCACTTGGATTGGTACAATTGGACCGTTACCCAAGTTTGCTACAACGTCGTAAGGACATCGTGGACCGCTATGATCGTGGTTTTGCAGGTTCTCGTATCCATCCATTGGCACACAAAACTGATACTGTTGAATCTTCATGCCATCTCTATATTACTCATGTAGAAGGAGCAAGTTTAGAAGAGCGCAACCTCATCATCCAAGAATTAGCTAAAGCAGGAATTGCAAGTAACGTCCACTACAAACCACTTCCGCTCTTGACAGCCTATAAGAATCTTGGCTTTGATATGACGAACTATCCTAAGGCTTATGCCTTCTTTGAAAATGAAATTACGCTCCCTCTTCACACTAAATTAAGAGATGAAGAAGTGGACTATATCATTGAGACTTTCAAAACAGTTTCTGAAAAAGTACTAGCTTCATCAAAAAAATTGTAAAAAAGTCTTGACAAAGAAAAAACAAAGTATTAAAATAAGTTCAACAAATCAGAAAAGTAACTATTTTTGATCTTCAGGGAGCCTGTGGTGATTGTGAACAGGTGGTTGGAAGTAGTGAAAGTGGGCTGATTTTAAAAATGAATTTGAAACAATGAAAATTCGGTGCGCACACCTTACAGTGCAACTTGTTGTTAGACAAGGTAGAGATGTAAAGGGGATAGTCCCTTTATAATTGAGGTGGCACCGCGTTACTAACGCCCTCACATGGAAGTATATTCTGTGTGTGGGCTTTTTTCATATCTTGAAATCAATACTGAAAGAGGAAAATTTTATGACAACTAAAGGTTATTTTGGACAATTTGGTGGTAGTTTCGTACCGGAGCCGATTCAGGCTTTGTTGGATGAGTTGGAAGTGACATTTGAAAAGTACAAAGATGATCCAGAGTTTTTGGCAGAATTTCGTCATTACTTAAAGGACTATTCAGGTCGCGAAACACCGCTCTATTTTGCGGAAAGTTTGACAGATCACTTAGGTGGTGCTAAGATTTATCTCAAGCGCGAAGACCTTAACCACCTTGGTTCTCACAAGCTCAACAACGTTTTAGGACAAATTCTTTTGGCCAAACGCATGGGCAAAAAACGAGTAATCGCAGAAACAGGAGCTGGACAGCACGGTGTTGCGACAGCAGCGGCTGCAGCCAAGTTTGGTATGGCCTGTGATGTCTACATGGGGGCAGAGGATGTGGAGCGTCAACGTCTCAATGTTTTCCGTATGGAGATGATGGGAGCAACTGTTCACGCAGTTGAAACAGGGACTCGTACCCTCAAAGATGCGGTTGATGCAGCCTTTGGAGCATGGATGAATGACCTTGAAGCCTTCTATGTTCTGGGATCTGCTGTAGGTCCTCACCCTTATCCTACCATTGTCCACGAGTTCCAAAAAGTCATCAGTGAAGAATCTCGTCGTCAAATCTTAGAAAAAGAAGGTCGTTTACCAGATTACGTTATTGCTTGTGTAGGTGGTGGTTCTAATGCCATCGGTGCTTTTTCACAGTATGTGGCTGATGAAGAAGTCAAATTGGTTGGGGTCGAAGCTGCTGGTCATGGACTTGACACAGACAAGCACGCAGCTACTATGACAAAAGGTAGTATCGGAATTGTCGACGGCATGAAGACCTATGCAGTCTTTAAGGAAGACGGAGAGTTGGCTCCAGTTTACTCTATCTCAGCTGGATTGGACTATCCAGGGGTTGGCCCAGAACACGCCTACTTCAAAGATTCAGGTCGCGTGGAATATGTGGCTGCGACAGATGAAGAAGCTGTTCAGGCTCTCCTCCTTCTCAGCAAGACTGAAGGAATTATCCCAGCGATTGAAAGTTCGCATGCTATCGCAGAAGCAGTTAAACGTGCACCGAAACTAAGTAAAGACGACATTATCATCATCAATGTCTCTGGTCGTGGAGACAAGGACGTAGCTGCGATTGCAGACTACCTAGAAGCTAAAAAATAATAGATGGAAAAATTACAGTCTTTTCTCTCACAGAGAGCTTGTGGTTGCTGGAAACAAGCAGAGAAAACTGTAAGGTTGGGTCCATCTGAAACGAGAGAAGAAAACATAATTCTCAAGGGAGTGCCCTTTATCGCACAGCCTGTTACAGAATCTTTCTAAGACAGGAATGAGAGATAGGAGAAATCCTATAATTGAGGTGGCACCGCGAATTTCGTCCTCACGCAAGTTATTTTGCGTGGGGATTTTTATATATTTACCGCAGATATTGCGATTAATTTTTTAAATATTTTCAATAAATAGGTCGTTATAGAATATTTACGAACGAAGTGAGTTTCTAAAAGATGTTTCCCGCCATAGTGGTATCCTAGAGAAGCAAAGATGCTTCTCCAGGACGGAATTTTTGAGAGTAAAATAGTTCGGGGAACTATTTTAGCCTGAGCCTAGAAATGAATGAGCGAGGAGCTCAAAAATTAGGTCTTTCATTTCATGGACTTCTAAAATCATCCACTGGATAATTTTACCTCCCGTCCGCACTATTTAAGGGAAATAGAAAAAGATAAAAAATTAAGACTAAAAGTCTGTAAAGAAAAGAACTGAAAGGGAAATTACAATGGAACGAATCATTCATGGAGATGTCTTATCACCAATCTTGGCTTATATGCGCCTAAAGGGGCAACACAAGGTTATTTTAGAAAGTATTCCGAGAGACAAGGAAACAGCTCGTTTTTCTATCCTAGCTTATAATCCAGTTTTTGAGATTAAGTTTGAAAATGGAGTTCTCTATCAAAATGGTCAAGTGATTGATCGGGATCCCTTGGATTTCCTTTATGAAGTGACTCATAAGAGCCAGCACCATTCAGACCTACCTTTTGGCGGGGGAGCCATTGGTTTTGTTGGTTACGATATGATTTCGCTTTATGAAGAAATTGGTCAAATTCCTGAAGATACAATTGGAACGCCAGACATGCATTTCTTTGTCTATGAGAGTTACATGGTCTTTGACCACAAGAAGGAGAAAATCCATGTCATCGAGGATGCTCTCTATAGCGAGCGTAGTCAAGAAGATTTGGAAAAATCCTTGAACCAAGTGCTTGAGGAATTACGCATTCCTGCTCCAAATGAATTTGAAGACTTGGATCTATCTCCGTTAGACTTCAAACCCCATATCGCTCCTCAGAAGTTTGAGGAAATGGTGGAAACAGCTCGTGACTTGATTCGTAATGGCGATATGTTCCAATGTGTACTCAGCCAGCGCTTCTCAGCAGAAGTTACTGGAAATCCATTTGACTTCTACAGAAATCTCCGCGTGACTAATCCTTCTAATTATCTTTATTTCTATGATTTTGGGGATTATCAAATCATCGGAGCTAGTCCAGAAAGTTTGGTTTCTGTCAAAAATGGCATCGTGACAACCAATCCGATTGCAGGTACGCGACCAAGAGGAGCTACGGATGAAGAAGACAAGGCTTTGGCGACAGACCTGCTTTCTGATGAGAAGGAAACAGCAGAGCATCGGATGTTAGTAGACTTGGGACGTAATGATATTGGTCGCATCTCTGAAACGGCCAGTGTCCAAGTCACCAAGTATATGGAAGTGGAGCTTTTCCGTTATGTCATGCATTTGACCAGCGTGGTCAAGGGGCGTTTGCTTCCAGAACTCACTGCCATGGATGCCTTGAAAGCAACACTTCCTGCTGGAACAGTTTCAGGAGCACCAAAAATTCGCGCGATGAGACGCATCTATGAACTGGAAACGGAAAAACGGGGCGTATACGCAGGAGCAATCGGCTACTTGTCTGCGACGGGTGATATGGATTTCGCCATTGCCATCCGAACGATGATTCTCAAAAATCAAACAGCCTATGTGCAGGCTGGGGCAGGGATTGTCTACGACTCCATCGCCCAAAACGAATACCAAGAAACCATTAACAAAGCTAAATCTATGACTAGAATTGGAGAACTAAGACCATGATTTTATTGATTGACAACTATGATTCTTTTACCTATAACTTGGCCCAATACATTGGGAATTTTGCAGAAGTTCAGGTTTTGAGAAATGATGATCCCAAGCTGTATGAAGAAGCTGAAAAAGCAGATGGTCTGGTCTTTTCTCCTGGTCCTGGTTGGCCAGTTGATGCTGGAAAGATGGAAGACATGATTCGTGACTTTGCAGGTAAGAAACCGATTCTAGGGATTTGTTTGGGCCACCAAGCCATTGCAGAAGTCTTTGGTGGTAAGTTAGGTTTGGCTCCAAAAGTCATGCATGGGAAACAGAGCAATATCAGCTTTGAAGCGCCATCTGTTTTGTATCAAGGTATCGAGGATGGCCGTGCGGTCATGCGTTACCACAGTATTTTGATTGAAGAAATGCCAGAAAACTTTGAAGTGACAGCTCGTTCGACTGATGACCAAGCCATCATGGGGATTCAACATAAAAACCTACCGATTTATGGCTTCCAGTACCATCCAGAAAGTATCGGAACGCCAGATGGCTTGTCTTCTATTCGGAATTTTATCGAGAAGGTTGTAAAGTGAGGAAACTAGGATGAAAGAGATTATTGAAAAACTAGCAAAATTTGAAAATTTATCAGGTGTGGAAATGACGGATGTCATTGAGCGTATCGTAACTGGGCGTGTAACGGAAGCGCAAATTGCTTCTCTCCTTTTAGCTCTTAAGATGAAGGGGGAAACACCTGAAGAACGCACAGCCATTGCCCAAGTCATGAGAGGGCATGCCCAACATATTCCAACTGAAATTCATGATGCCATGGACAACTGTGGTACAGGTGGAGACAAGTCTTTCAGTTTTAATATTTCCACAACTGCAGCCTTTGTCTTGGCTGGTGGTGGTGTTCATATGGCAAAACATGGTAACCGCTCGATTTCTTCTAAATCGGGTTCTGCAGATGTTCTCGAAGCCTTGGGAATCAACCTGGATCTCAAACCAGCTGAACTAGGTAAGGTTTTTGATAAAACTGGAATCGTCTTTCTCTTTGCTAAAAATATGCACCCAGCTATGAAATACATCATGCCAGCTCGTTTGGAACTAGGAATTCCAACGATTATGAACTTGACTGGTCCCCTGATTCACCCAATGGCTTTGGAAACACAGCTTCTTGGAATTAGCCGTCCAGAACTGCTAGAAAGTACAGCTCAGGTTTTGAAAAATATGGGTCGCAAACGTGCTATAGTGGTTGCTGGTCCAGAAGGATTGGACGAAGCTGGTTTGAATGGAACAACCAAGATTGCTCTTCTTGAAAATGGTGAAATTACCTTGTCAAGCTTTACTCCAGAAGATCTAGAGATGGAACGCTACGCTATCGAAGATATTCGTGGAGGCAACGCTCAGGAAAATGCAGAAATTTTGCTCAGAGTTCTTAAAAATGAACCAAGTCCATTCTTGGAAACGACAGTTTTAAATGCTGGTCTTGGTTTCTATGCTAATGGTAAGGTAGCTAGTATCAAGGAAGGAGTTGCCTTGGCCCGCGAAGTCATTGCTAGTGGCAAGGCCCTTGAAAAACTCAGACTGTTACAGGAGTACCAAAAATGAGTCAGGAATTTTTAGCACGAATTTTGGAGCAGAAGGCGCGTGAGGTTGAGCAGATGGAGCTGGAGGAAATCCAGCCCTTGCGCCAGACCTATCGCTTGGCTGACTATCTAAAACAACACCAAGATCGTTTACAGGTAATCGCAGAAGTCAAGAAGGCTAGCCCTAGTCTGGGAGATATCAATCTAGATGTGGATATTGTGCAACAGGCCCAGACTTATGAAGCGAACGGAGCAGTGATGATTTCTGTTCTGACAGATGAAGTTTTCTTTAAAGGTCATTTGGATTATCTACGGGAGATTTCCAGTCAGGTAAACATTCCAACGCTCAACAAGGACTTTATTATCGATGAAAAGCAAATCATCCGCGCTCGCAATGCTGGTGCGACAGTCATCTTGCTCATTGTGGCTGCTTTGTCAGAAGAACGCCTCAAGGAACTTTATGACTATGCGACAGAGCTTGGTCTGGAAGTTTTAGTGGAAACCCACAATCTAGCTGAACTAGAGGTAGCTCATAGACTTGGTGCTGAGATTATCGGGGTTAATAACCGCAACTTGACCACCTTTGAAGTTGACTTGCAGACCAGTGTAGATTTGGCTAAACATTTCAAAGATGATTGCTTGTACATTTCTGAATCTGCTATTTTCACAGGGCAGGATGCGGAACGAGTAGCACCATACTTTAACGGAATTTTGGTAGGAACAGCTCTCATGCAGGCAGAAGATGTAGCCCAGAGAATCAAGGAGTTGCAGATTGACAAAGGTTAAGATTTGTGGACTATCGACCAAAGAAGCGGTGGAGACAGCCGTTTCAGCAGGAGCCGACTACATCGGTTTTGTCTTTGCAGCTAGTAAAAGACAGGTGACCTTGGATCAGGCTGCTGAGCTGGCAAAGCTTATTCCTGCAGATGTCAAAAAGGTTGGTGTATTTGTTTCACCGAGTCGGGCAGAACTGCTAGAAGCGATTGACAAGGTTGGCTTGGACTTGGTTCAAGTTCACGGTCAGGTGGCAGATGATTTATTTGAGAATTTGCCTTGTGCCAGTATTCAGGCTGTGCAGGTGGATGGAGAGGGTCATGTGCCCAATTCTCAGGCAGACTATCTACTCTTTGATGCCCCTGTGGCAGGGAGTGGTCAGACCTTTGACTGGGGACAACTGGATACGACAGAATTAACTCAGCCCTTCTTTATCGCAGGTGGGCTTAATGAAGACAATGTAGTAAAAGCAATTCAACACTTTACTCCCTATGCAGTAGATGTATCGAGCGGAGTGGAGACAGATGGACAAAAAGATCATGAAAAGATTAGAAGATTTATAGAGAGGGTAAAGAATGGCATATCAAGAACCAAATAAAGATGGATTTTACGGAAAATTCGGTGGACGTTTCGTCCCAGAAACATTGATGACAGCAGTTTTGGAGTTGGAGAAGGCCTACCGTGAAAGTCAGGCAGACCCAAGTTTCCAAGAGGAATTAAACCAACTTTTGCGCCAGTATGTGGGGCGTGAAACTCCTCTTTACTACGCAAAAAACTTGACCCAGCATATCGGCGGAGCCAAGATTTATCTTAAACGTGAAGACCTTAACCATACAGGGGCCCACAAGATTAACAATGCCTTGGGACAAGTTTTTCTGGCTAAACGCATGGGTAAAAAGAAAATTATCGCTGAAACAGGTGCTGGTCAGCACGGTGTGGCAACTGCAACTGCTGCAGCCCTCTTTAACATGGAATGTACTATCTACATGGGTGAGGAAGATGTCAAACGCCAAGCCCTCAATGTCTTCCGTATGGAGCTTTTGGGAGCTAAGGTTGAGGCAGTGACAGACGGTTCGCGCGTGCTCAAGGATGCGGTCAATGCAGCCCTTCGTTCATGGGTAGCTAATATCGATGATACCCACTATATCCTTGGTTCTGCCTTAGGACCTCATCCCTTCCCAGAAATCGTTCGTGACTTCCAAAGTGTCATCGGTAGAGAAGCTAAACAACAGTACCGTGACTTGACAGGTCAAGATTTGCCAGATGCCCTAGTAGCCTGTGTTGGTGGTGGTTCTAATGCCATCGGGCTCTTCCATCCCTTTGTAGAAGATGAGTCTGTAGCTATGTATGGGGCTGAAGCGGCTGGACTTGGTGTGGATACGGAGCACCACGCAGCTACCTTGACCAAGGGTCGTCCTGGTGTTCTTCACGGTTCTCTCATGGATGTGCTCCAAGATGCCCATGGTCAAATTCTTGAAGCCTTCTCTATCTCAGCAGGTTTGGACTATCCTGGTATCGGTCCAGAACATTCTCACTACCACGATATCAAACGTGCCAGCTATGTTCCTGTGACAGACGAGGAAGCCTTAGAAGGATTCCAACTATTGTCTCGCGTGGAAGGGATTATCCCAGCCTTGGAATCTAGCCATGCTATTGCCTTTGCGGTGAAATTGGCTAAAGAACTTGGCCCAGACAAGTCCATGATTGTCTGCCTATCAGGTCGTGGTGACAAGGATGTGGTCCAAGTCAAAGACCGCTTGGAAGCAGATGCAGCAAAGAAGGGAGAAGCTCATGCCTAAGACACTAACAGAAAAATTGAATGCTATCAAAGCAGCTGGAAAAGGAATTTTTGTTCCCTATATCATGGCTGGGGACCATGAGAAAGGTTTGGATGGTCTCGCTGAAACAATCCACTTTTTAGAAGCTTTGGGTGTTTCGGCCATTGAAGTGGGTATTCCCTTTTCAGACCCTGTTGCAGATGGACCTGTGATCGAAGAAGCTGGCTTGCGTAGTTTAGCCCACGGGACTTCTACCCAGGCTTTGGTTGAAACCTTGAAAACCATTGAAACAGAGATTCCACTTGTCATCATGACCTACTTCAACCCCCTCTTTCAGTACGGTGTGGAGAAATTTGTCAAAGATCTGGCTGATACAGCTGTGAAGGGATTGATTATCCCAGACCTGCCTCATGAACATGCTAACTTTGTAGAGCCTTTTTTGGTAGATACAGACATGGCCTTGATTCCTCTAGTAAGCTTGACAACAGGGATTGAGCGCCAGAAAGAGTTGATTGAAGGGGCAGAAGGATTCGTCTATGCGGTTGCCATCAATGGGGTGACAGGGAAATCTGGCAATTACCGTGCAGACTTGGACAAGCACTTGGCACAACTTCATCAAGTGGCCGAAATTCCAGTCTTGACAGGATTTGGCGTATCTAGTCAAGCCGATGTTGAACGCTTCAATGCGGTATCAGATGGCGTTATCGTCGGTTCAAAAATTGTAAAAGCTCTCCATCAAGGAGAGCTGATTCAGGACTTTATCAAACAAGCAGTAGCTTACCAAAAATAATCACACAAGCAGCAAGCAAGAGGAAAGGCACAAAAGGAAGTCTTTCCTTTTTCTTTTGCAGGAGAAAGGCTAGAATTCCCGTCGCAGAAGCAAACTGAATCAAGATGAGTAATTCGGTTACGCTAAAGATAAGAGAACAAGAAGCTAAAAAGAGAAAATCCCCTGCGCCCATGCGAATATCGATAAAATGAGCCACAATTCCAAGAGCAAGGAAGAAGACCATGACTAGATTCCAGCCAGAGGAAGCCATGAGGATTAGGTGGAAAGTCATCCAGACCAGTAAGGGATATTCCTGATGGCGAAAGTCGTAAATGCCCAAGGTCAAACCAGCAGTGATTAGGATGACTTGACTCAAGGAAAGTAATTCCCAAGACCAAGCCAGAAAGATGAGCCCTAAGCCTAGTTCAAAGAGGGCATACCAGACAGGATAAGGAGCCTTGCAGTAGCGACAGCGAAAGCGATTGAAGACCTGCGAGAGAATCGGAATCAAATCTAAGGGACGCAAGGGAGTCTGACAGGAATCGCAGTGACTAGCAGGTTGGATAATGGATTGCTCTGGAAAACGGTCAATGACCAAACCAAGAAAGGAAGCGAGAATGCTCCCGACAAGAAAAAAATAAAAATCAATCATACTTATCTATTCGTAAAAAATGGGAGAAGTAGTATAATGGAGAAACATAAACAAGATAGTGAGGTCAAGATGATAATTCGTTTTGAAGAAAAGGTGAGCACAGAAAACGCTCAGCTCGTATGCCAATGGTCCAACTCTCTTGGCAAATCCTTTCAAGAACAATGGATGGGACCAATGATTCCTTTCCCCTTGACAATTCAAGTTTTGCAAGATTTGGAAGGAATCTTTTCTATCTTTGAAGGACAAGAGTTCGTCGGACTAATACAAAAAATCAGACTAGAAGACAGTAATCTTCATATTGGAAGATTTTTTATCAATCCCCAGAAACAGGGGCAAGGCTTAGGTAGTCAGGCTTTAAGGAAATTTGTTAGTTTGGCCTTTAAAAATGGAGACATAGATAGTATTTCTTTAAATGTCTTCGAGGTAAATCAAAGAGCTCAGAATCTTTACCAAAAAGAAGGATTTGAAATCGTTCAAATAGTTGAAGAACCTGTACGAAAATACATTATGAAAGAGTTTAGATAGGATTTACGTGGACTAGAAAAAATCATATTTATTTGTTATAATAATGCTATATTGATGAATAAGAAACGAAAAGGAGATGCGTATGAGTTTCCCTGAAGAGATAAAAAGAATTAGACAGCGAACATTTCTAACACAGCACGACTTTGCTAATAAAATTGGTGTGGCATTTTCCACAGTGAATCGTTGGGAATCCGGACGTGCCAAGCCAAACTTAAGAGCAATGAAGAGCATTAATGCTTTTTGTTTTGAAAATAATATTCCTTATGAGACGATTGAGGAAACATGGCTTGATTACAAAGTTGAGAAGTAAAGGAGGCGACTTGGCATGACTCCAGAACAAGAAGCACGAGTTGTTATAGATAAAAAACTAGAACAGTCTGGATGGGTAATACAAAATTTTGCTCAGGTAAATATTGGTGCTGCATTAGGTGTAGCGGTACGAGAATACCCAACTGATACTGGACCAGTTGACTACGCATTATTTATAGATGGAGAGCCTGTTGGCGTTATAGAAGCAAAGAAAAGTTCTATTGGTGAAAATATCACAGTTGTTGAAGAACAGTCTGCAAGGTATGCAACTAGTTCTTTCAAATGGATTAATCGTGAATATACTATTCGCTTTGCGTATGAAGCGACTGATAAGCTAATCAAATTCACGGACTATAAAGATATAAAGTATCGTTCTAGAAGAGTTTTTTCTTTTCATAGGCCTGAACATTTAAAGTCTTTATTGCAAGCATCTGATACGATTAGAAATAATATGAAACATTTTCCTATTCTTGATACAACAGGATTCCGAGAGTGTCAGATTAATGCGATTAACAATATGGATGTTTCTTTTGCGGATAATCGCCCACGAGCATTAGTGCAAATGGCTACTGGTGCAGGTAAAACATTCACTGCTATTACAGAAGCATATCGCTTACTAAAATATGGGAAGATGAACCGTATTCTTTTCCTCGTGGATACAAAGAGCTTAGGAGAACAGGCTGAAAGAGAATTCTTAGCATATACACCAAATGATGATACAAGATCCTTTTCACAGTTATATGGTGTAAGACGCCTGAAAAATTCTTATATTCCTAATGATGTTCAGATATGTATTAGTACAATTCAAAGAATGTATTCTATTCTCAAAGAGGAAAATCTAGATGAATCAACAGAGGAAGAATCTTTTAATGAATATGTTACTGCTGATAGTAAAGAACCAAAGGACGTAGTATATAACGAGAAATATCCGCCTGAATTTTTCGATTGTATTATCATAGATGAATGTCACAGATCTATTTATAATGTTTGGCAACAAGTATTAACTTACTTCGATGCATTCTTAGTAGGGCTTACTGCCACTCCAGATAAAAGAACTTTTGCATTCTTTAACGAGAATGTTGTCAGTGAATATCGTAGAGAACAAGCTATTATTGATGGTGTCAATGTTGGCGAAGACATTTTCCTTATTGAAACGGAAGTGTCTCAAAAAGGTGCTCACATTCTAAAAAGAGTTATCGAATATCGTGATCGTCTTTCTCGTGAGAAGCGTTGGGAGCAGATGGATGAAGATTTGGTTTATGACAAAAATAAACTTGATAAAGATGTCGTGAATCCTAGTCAGATTAGGACCGTTATAAAGACTTTTAAAGAGAATTTATTTACTTCACTATTCCCACGACGAAAAGAAGTACCAAAGACGCTTATCTTTGCTAAAACAGATAGTCATGCCGATGATATTATCAATATCGTTCGTGAAGAGTTTGGTGAAGGTAACGAGTTCTGCAAAAAAATCACCTACTCGGCTGAAAATGCTGAGAGTACCTTAAGTTCGTTTAGAAACGATTATTATCCTCGTATAGCAGTTACTGTGGATATGATTGCCACAGGTACGGATGTTAAACCTCTTGAGTGCTTGATATTTATGAGAGATGTTCGTAGTAAAAATTATTTCGAGCAGATGGTCGGTCGTGGTACTCGTACTATCGGTGTGGACGATTTGCAGAAGGTTACCCCATCTGCCACTGAAAATAAAGATCATTTTGTTATCGTAGATGCTGTTGGTGTAACAAAATCCAAGAAATCAGAAACAAGAAGTCTTGAAAGAAAGCCTACTGTTTCTATGAAAGAATTGATGATGAATGTTGCCTTAGGTGATAAAAGCGAGGATACCCTTACTTCTCTGGCTAACAGAATATCAAGACTTGATAAACAGATGACAGACAAGGAACATAAGGAATTCAAGAAAAATGTCGGATTGCCAGCTCGTGATATAGCAAACAATCTTCTCAATGCTTTTGATGAGGATGTTATAGCAGAAAAGGCCAAATCCTTAATAATGTCTGGTGTTCCTACTCAGAAGGATATGGAAAAGGCCAAGAAAGAACTATTGGATGAGGCAACGAAGCCTTTCTATAATCCAGATAATAGAGATTTTATTGAAAATATCAGAAAAAGCCACGACCAAGTGATTGATACTGTCAATCTTGATGCTGTAGTCTTTGCAGGATTCGATTCTCAGAAAGAAGAGAATGCAGATAAAGTCATTGCTTCCTTCAAAGAATTTATTGAAGAAAATAAGGATGAGATTATCGCATTGCGTATTATTTATAATGAATCTTACAAAGATAGAGCAATGATGATTGAACAGCTTAAGTCTCTATATGAAAAACTTAAAAAGAAAAATATTACTATCGATCGCCTTTGGGATTGCTATTATATAAAATTTACAGATAAGGTAAAGCGTGGAACTGTAGCGCAGTTAACAGACCTTATTTCTATTATAAGATTTGAAATTGGCGCAATGGATGAGTTAACCTCATTTGCAGATAGAGTCAATGCTAATTTCAAGGAATGGACATTTAGAAAAAATGCCGGATACTCTCAATTTACCGAAGAACAGATGGAATGGCTTCGTCTTATCAAAGATCATATCATCTCGTCTTTGAGTATTTTGGATGAGGACTTAGATTATACGCCATTTGACCACAAGGGAGGGTTACTTGGTTTCTATGAGGTATTTGGTGACAACTATAAAAATATTTTAAATGAAATGAATGTCGCATTAGTGGCATAAGGATGGTAAAAAATATGAAATATACAAAAGCTAAATTACCAAATATATGCACAATAAAAACAGGTAAGCACGATGCAAATCACGCTAATAAAGAAGGAAAGTATCGATTCTATACATGTTCTAATCAATATTCAAAGTGTGATACATATTCATTTACAGGAGAATCTGTTATAGTTCCTGGAAATGGAGATATTGGATTAGTTTTCTATTATGATGGTGAGTTTGATGCATATCAACGTACATACGTTTTGAATGATATAAAGATCTTACCAAAGTACTTGTTTTATCATATGCAATTATACTGGCGTAATTTTAATGATCAGAAAAAATTTGGATCAACAGTTAAATATGTTAGGATGTCTAATTTTACAAATTATGAGATTTCCTACCCTTCTATAGAAAAACAACAATGCATAGTTGCAAAAATTGAGGAACTATTCTCTGAGCTTGATAATGCTGTGGAGACTTTGAACGCGACAAAAGCACAGCTAAAGCTATATAAACAAGCTGTATTAAAGAGTGCTTTTTCTAGATGCATCGAATTAAAAAAAGCTGAAGATTTATGCTTCTTCATTACAAAAGGAACTACGCCCAAAAAAGCGGAGTTTCAACTTGAGGATAAGAGTATACCGTTCATAAAGGTATATAATTTAACTTTTGATGGAAGTTTAGATTTTACTATCGAACCAACATTTATTGCAAAATCTATTCATGAGACTTCATTAGCACGATCTATTGTTTATCCCGGAGATGTATTAATGAATATTGTTGGTCCACCTATGGGCAAAGTATCAATAGTTCCAAGTTCCTATGATGAGTGGAACATCAATCAGGCCATTGCACGTTTTAGATGCAAAGAGGAGTTAAATAATAGATATTTAGCATATTTTCTTATGTCTTCAGAAACTGTAGAAAAAATGAGTAAACAAACTAAAGCTACCGCGGGACAATTCAATTTAACTCTTGAAACATGTAGAAATATAGACATTCCTGTATGTTCAATAAATGAACAACTTAGAATTGTAGATAATCTTGATACGCAACTTACTGCATATAACAATATAGAGAAAACAGTAAATGATGCCTTGCAACAAGCTACCTCTATGCGTCAAAGCATATTAAAACAAGCCTTCGAAGGGAGATTATTATAATGGCAAATGAAAATACATCAGCAATCATCTCCAAAGTGTGGGGAATGTGTAATCCTCTTAGAGATGATGGAGTCTCTCACGGAGACTATTTGGAACAACTTACATATCTGCTATTTCTTAAAATGGCGGATGAATATTCAAGACCTCCCTATAATCGTGATACTGGAATTCCAGAAGGTTATAAATGGAAGGATTTGAGTACTCTCAAGGGTGCTGAACTTGAAGAACAATATAAAAATACTCTTGAAACGCTTGGTGAAAAGATCGGTATGCTTGGACAGATTTTCAAAGGAGCGACAAACAAAATAAACAATGCAGCGATCCTTTATCGCATCGTACAAATGATAAATAACGAAAAATGGGTAGCAATGTCTTCAGATGTTAAAGGTGAAATCTATGAAGGGTTACTTCAAAAGAACGCTGAAGATATTAAAAGTGGTGCAGGACAATACTTTACTCCACGTCCGCTCATTAAAGCTATGGTTGAGTGTATCGCTCCAGAGCCTATGAAGACTATCGCAGATCCATGCTGTGGAAGTGGGGGGTTTTTCTTAGCTGCTCAGTCATATATTTCAAATCCAAACAACTATTCTTTGGAAAGAGAACAAAAGGAATTCTTAAAAGATAAGACATTCTATGGAAATGAAATTGTCGGTGCGACCTTCAAAACGGCTTTGATGAATTTATATTTACATAATATCGGTGATATTTACACAGAGTCACCAGTTACGTTTGGAGACGCTCTATTGACTGATCCAGGATATCGTGTTGATTATGTTCTTACAAATCCACCTTTCGGCAAGAAATCTTCTATTACCTTCACGAATGAAGATGGAGAGCAAGAAGACGAAGATTTGGTTTACAACCGTCAAGATTTCTGGACTACAAGCTCAAACAAGCAGTTGAACTTTATTCAGCATATTAATACGATTTTGAAGGCTACAGGTAAAGCTGCAGTTGTACTTCCTGATAACGTATTGTTTGAAGGCGGTGCCGGAGAAACTATTCGTAAGAAGTTATTAGATACAACAGATTTACACACCATTTTAAGATTGCCTACAGGAATATTCTATAAGCCAGGTGTAAAGGCGAATGTATTATTCTTTGATAAACGTCCGGCAAGCCCAGAAATGCAAACGAAGGAAGTTTGGATTTATGACTTAAGAACAAACATGCATTTTACCTTAAAGAAACATCCGATGGCAGATGCTGACTTGCAAGACTTTATCAAATGCTATAATCCACAAAATAGATATGATAGAGAAGAAACATGGTCAGTGGATAATCCAGATGGACGTTTTAGGAAATACTCAGTCACAGATATTTTAAATCGTGATAAGACAAGTTTAGATATATTCTGGATTAAGGATAAATCTTTAGCTGACCTTGATAATTTACCTTCTCCGGACGATCTATCTGGAGATATCATCGAAAACTTGCAGAGCGCTTTGGATAGTTTCAGAGAATTACAAGCACAGTTAGAAAAATGAGGTGGTGACAGTATTTGGTAAATGATCTATATAAGCTATTAAAAAATAAAGACATAATAGCCATTCTTGATGCTGATATTAGCTTTGGAGAATATGAATTTAATGATTTATCTAAAATAGACATGTCACTTCCGTATTTAAGCGGTCCAAAGATTTGTGAATTATCTTTACAATTTGGGTATCCGCAAACATATTCAAAAATGAGTAGATGGCAGTACTTTGATAATTTGCTTGATAGTTGTATTTCTGATGATAGATGTTCAGATTTATTGGGGCATATTTTTAGCATTTCTCGATTTACAGAAAATCTAAAAGGACATTCATCTGAAGAAATTCCAAAAGCGCATGAAACTATTGTTACAGCAGTATTAAATGGCATTAATGGACTACTTTTCTTTGAAGGAAATGAATTGACCAGAATAGGAAATCAATATGTTATAAAACCTCTAGGAAGTGTAGTACAAATATCAGCACCAAAGATCAAGACAATCGATAGAGAATATATCAAGAGTATCTCTGCGCGTGCATTACAAGACGTTGAAGAGAGAAATTATGATAGTGTCATTACCAAATCTCGCACACTCCTAGGAGAAACATTCTGCTATGTAATTGAACTAAAGAACGAGACGCCTTCTGATAGTGGAGATATTGCGAAACTTTATAAACAAGTACGTACTCTTTATAATATGCATACAGACGCTAATACCGATAGAAGAATAAACACACTTCTGTCTGGGTTAAATAGCATTGTATCGTCTATCGCAGAAATGAGAAATAAGGACAGTGATGCACACGGAGTTGGTGCGAACAGAATACGCATTGACGAGCATCACGCAAGGTTATTTGTTAATTCAGCGATGACTATGGCAGATTTTATTATTTCTGTTCAGCAAAAACAAAAATAAAAATTTTTTCAAATACATTATTAGTATTTAAAATAACAAAAATGACCACACTGGAGTAAATTCAATACTCTAGTGTGGTCATTCTGTTTTTGAGTTCCGTTAAAAGCCTTCACTTAGAAATTAGTCGTTGTTTTCATAATTCCTAATTGAGACTCCCTAACGGAGGTCTTTTGGGGTTTGATCAAAGCTGGCACATATGGTTTGTGGTATACTAGGATTAAGGCATTCCAAACTTTGAGAAATTATTTTTATAAATAGAAAGAGGTATGTATGTTTTTTCGGACGTCGTCGTGTCTTTATCTGCAAATATAAAGGACAAGCTGTTTATTATGATTAGAAGACTAGATAGGATTTAGCTGCTCCAAAGAGTAACTTACTAGATAATGAAAGCGCTTGCGTGCGAATTCCTTTATTTCAGGCTGGTTGATTCTCCTACTGGCAGGTGTCCTGCAATTTCGGACTTATTTTTCCCAAAGTTTATTGGTGTATATAATTGGTTGAGTCTATCCTGTATTATTCTATTTTGATTGATAGAGTTTTTCTCTTTGGTTGCTTTACTCGAACGAGCTTTCTATAAAAATGCTCGAAAGGCACATCCGACAATAGATGAAGTCTTTTACTATGCAGCATCTCGTAATTTACTTGTGAAAAATCAGTTTGATTATCAGAAATCTATTGTAACGTATATGATTTATTTTCTTTTTAAAACTGGAATACGTTTTTCTGAGTTGATAGCTTTGACTTGGGATGATGTTTATGAGGTTGGAGAGCAAGTTAAAACTTATCGTCGTTACAATACCGCTATTCATAAGTTTACTCCACCAAAAAACAATACTTCAACAAGATTAGTTCCCATTACTTCAGATATGCTTTCTTTATTAAAAACATTGAAAATATTACAACTAAAAACAAATAAAGAATTAAACATTGACAATAAAAATAATCTGATTTTTCAGCATTTTGGCTATGCCTACGATGTTCCAGATATTGCAACAGTCAATAAAGCTATAAAAGTAATGTTGAAGGAATTGCAAATTTCTCCATTGATTACTACCAAAGGAGCTAGACACACTTATGGTAGTTATTTATGGCATAATAATATTGATTTGGGAGTTATTGCGAAAATTTTAGGACACAAAGATATCTCTATGCTGGTTGAAGTTTATGGTCACACATTGGAGGAAAAAATTAGTGAGGAATTTATGGCTGTGAAAAGTTTGTTGTAAAAACACGGCAAATTGCACGACAATTTTTAAAAGGAAAGCAAAAAAAGCCTTTACTCAAGGCTTTTCCTGTTGTATTTAGATGCCCCCTACAGGGATCGAACCTGTGACCCACGGAT